>CAYGJW010000024.1:0-15213 GCA_964350415.1 uncultured Alphaproteobacteria bacterium | reverse complement strand
CTTTTAGGGGATGACACAGGCTTAGCAGGTCGATTCACGGACGGCGTTTCTTTTTCTTGTGGCGCTGCTACTTTTTCTTCAGCTGCTTTTTGCGCCTCTTTTGCCTTCGCTTCGGCCTGTTCTTTCGCTAATTTTTCAGCTTCTGCAAGATCACGCTTTGCCCGCTCAGTCGCCTCTAACGCTTCCTGACGCGCTTGTTTTTCACGTTCTTCACGCAAAAGCGCTGCTTGTTTTTCACGCTCAACATCATCAATTTTCGCTTGCTGTAAAGCGCGTACACGCACATCACGCTCACTCTGAGTTACGGCTACTCTTGTTCCAGACGGCTTAGCACTTTGAGTCTTTGCCCGCTCAATCGCCTTAGGATCACCAATACCTTCAGCGCGCACACGGCGTTTCTTAACCTCAACGGTTACCGTCTTTGAGCGCCCATGAAGAAAGCTCTGACGCACTTGCGACCCATCAACTTTGCCTTTTAGCTCAAGTTTTCCGCGTCCAGACAAACTCAATACTGACTTGCCTTTTTGGTCTTTCTTCTCTGACATATCACTTCACCTAATTATTTTATGAATACTCTCTTAATGCATTTGAAGCACTTTATAAAGAAAATTCATGTATTTCGCCCCATAAATCTAACATGGGATGTAAAACTACTCACCATCAACTTGCTGGCGTTTCAGCTTCAGACGCCTCTTCTTCAGATCCCGCTTCAGCAGCTGGCTCTTCAACTTCAGGGCTTTCACCTTCTGCCACAGGCTCTTCTGCTTCTGCTTCTGCTTCTGCTTCTGCTGCTGCTTCTGCTTCTGCTTCTGCTTCTGCTTCTGGCGACACAACGGCAGACTTAGCCGCTTCTTCTTCAGCAAACCAATGTGCACGCGCTTTCATAATAAGCTCTTCTGCTTCCTTACGATTCATCGCCTCAGCACCTAAGTATTCAAGCACTTCATCGGAGGCAAGGTCCGCAAAATCATCGCTTGTCTTGATATCATTCTCAGCAAGCAAAACAACCTGTCTTAATGATAGCCCTTCCATCTCAATTAAAGAGGCGTCAACTTCAAGCTCTTCACACTTTTTAGTCAGCACTTCGGCCAGCTCTTTCAAGGATTCCATTGCACGTTCTTGCAATTCACCAGCAACGCTCTCATCAAAGCCTTCAATGGTCGCAAGCTCTTCAATCGGCGTCTCGGTAATCTCTTCAACCGTCGAGAATCCTTCTGCAACCAACAAGTGAGCAATCACATCATCCACATCCAATGCTTCGATGAAACGCTGCGACTTAATCTTGAACTCTTCTGCACGGCGCTCAGCTTCTTGCTCTTCCGTCGCCAAATCAATATCCCAACCCGTAAGCAGTGCAGCAAGGCGAACATTTTGTCCGCGACGCCCAATGGCGAGACTTAGCTGCTCCTCAGGAACAACAACTTCAACGCGTTTGCTATCTTCATCCAGAACAACCTTGGAAATTTCAGCAGGAGCCAAAGCATTCACGACATATGTTGCCGGCTCTGAAGACCAGGGCACAATATCAACTCGCTCACCTTGAAGCTCACTTACAACAGCCTGAACACGACTACCGCGCACACCCACGCAAGCCCCTACAGGATCAATGCTGGCATCATTTGTTGTAACACTAATCTTTGCACGACTACCTGGGTCCCGCGCAGCAGAAACCAAGTTAATCACTCCGTCATAGATCTCAGGCACTTCTTGCGTGAAAAGCTTCACTAAGAATTGCGGATGTGTTCGAGAGAGGAAAATTTGCGGGCCGCGGACTTCCGAACGTACATCTGCAAGATATGCACGGACACGCTCCCCCACACGAAATACCTCACGAGGAATCTGTTGATCACGGCGAATAACACCTTCTGTGCGACCAAGATCCACAACAACTTCGTTATAATCAGAACGCTTAACAACCCCTGATATAAGTTCCCCAACCCGGTCCTTATACTCATTAAACTGGCTCAAACGCTCAGCCTCACGAACCCTTTGAAAGATCACTTGCTTAGCTGTCTGAGCCGCAACACGACCAAACTCAATAGGCGGCAATTCATCAACAACATCCGAGCCTATTTCCAGCTCAGGGTCAATTTCCTTCGCTTCTTCAAGTGTAATCTGAGTTAAAGAAATTTCAGGATCAACCTCTTCTACGACTTCACGATGCCTTGACAAAGCAACCTCGCCAGAAACAGGGTCAATCTTGGCACGAATATCGTACTCAAGACCATAGTTAGCCTTACCAAGTTTCTGCATTGCCATTTCCATGGCTTCGATCACTTCTTCGCGCGTAATATTTTTCTCACGTGCGACCGTGTCGACAACCTGAAGTATTTCTGTTCCCTTTAGTACGCCCATAACATCACCTTCACGTTTTTAACTTCTTTTTCTTTGTCTCTTTTTTTGCCTGACCCATTTGAATCTTAGGAACAAGACGCGCCTTACGGATTGCGTCATAATCAATTTCCTTTACCTGCCCATCTACTTCTAACAGGACCAGATTCTCTTTCATGCCTTGCAAAACACCATTAAACTTTCGCTGCTCATCATCTGAACCATAAAGCTCGACCTTTATCTCAGACCCCGCAAAACGCTCAAAGTCTTTCGACTTACAAAGCAGTCTGTTCAGACCCGGCGAGCTCACCTCAAGCCGATAGCGCTGATCAACCACTTCTTCTACATCAAACAACGTTGCAACAGCTCGGCTAATTTCTTGACAACCACCCAGTGTAATTGGTGTTAAATCAAGATTCTCGACCATAAGCTGTAAAACTGACGACCGACCGTGGGTAATAAAAGCCACTTCTACTAAGGTATAACCCATGGACTCTAGAAGCGCCTCAACCAGATCTGCAACACGCTTTTCAGTACCGCGATGCTCTCTCATCCTATGCACCTCTTTATAAATTACATTACACAGGGTCAAAAAAAATGGGTTCTTTTTAGGGACCCATCATTCATTGCGCCTATTTTCTACCCCATATAGCGTTTTTTTCTCCCTTTTCAAGCAGCTTCTATAAAATTGTTACCTGCTACCCATTCAAGAACACGACGAAGCCCGATTATCTAAACTAAAAATTAGAATTATAAGGCTTCGTCGCTATATGCTCGATCCACTACTTATCTGTGAATTCCGAGCTACGCTTTTCAATAAATGCTTGCATGCCCTCTTTTTGATCTTCTAGGGCAAAGGTAGAGTGGAACACACGGCGTTCGAATTTAAGCCCTTCTGCAAGGGAAATTTCCAAGGCCCTGTTGACGCATTCTTTTACCATCATCGTGGCCGGTAAAGACATACTTGCAATACGCTCCGCTGTTTGAACGGCCTCGTCCATCAAAGAATCAAGCGGCACAACACGACTTACTAAACATGAGCGCTCAGCCTCTTTGGCATCCATCGTCCTACCGGTTAGGCACATTTCCATAGCCTTCGCCTTACCCACAAGCTTTGTTAAACGCTGTGTACCGCCAGCCCCTGGGATCGTCCCAATGGTAATTTCCGGCTGACCAAACTTGGCATTATCTGCGGCAATAATAAAATCGCACATCATCGCCATTTCACAACCACCACCCAACGCATACCCTGCAACGGCTGCAATAATAGGCTTACGCGCCTTAGAAACACATTCCCAGCCTTTGGTAATAAAATCTTCTTTATACGCATCCATATAGGTTTTCTGAGACATCTCTTTGATATCTGCACCCGCAGCAAAGGCTTTTTCGCTCCCTGTTAAAATCATCACCCGGACATCCGAATCGGCCTCACCGGACTCAATCGCGTGTTCAAGCTCATTAACCAGATTAACGCACAAAGCATTCAAAGCTTGCGGTCTATTCAACGTAATAATAAGTACATGGCCCCTCTTTTCATAGAGGATATCTTCATAGTTCACAGTAAATCTCCCATTTGACCAACAAGATAGCTACAGCACTAGATATTGCCAAGAATTTTCTCTTATTTTTGACACTTTGCGCAATAAAAACTTGAGCGCCCTCCCTGCACTATTTTTTCAATTTCGCCACCACATTCAGGCTTCAAGCACGCCTCATTTGCGCGACCGTAAACCATAAATTCGTGGGAGAAATACCCCAGTTCTCCGTCTGGGGAACGATGATCCTTAAGCGTTGCCCCCCCCGCTGCAATGGCCCGCTCCAACACATTACGGGTTTCAGGTATAAGCGCTTTAATCTCGTTATTATTCAACGACCCAGCCAGCCTCTTAGGATGAATATGGGCGCCAAATAAGATCTCTGAAACATAGATATTACCTAAACCTGCAATGATTCTTTGGTCCAGAAGCGCATTCTTAATCGGCGTCTTCTTACTCTTAAAAGATGATTCTAGATAATCAAAAGTTAAGGCCTCAGAAAAAGGCTCCACACCGATTTCCTTCACTAAGGGATGCCCTTCGTACTCATCGGCTTCACACAAAACCATATAGCCAAAACGTCTTGGATCATTATAAGCAATGACAACCCCAGAGCTTAGAACAAACACCACGTGATCATGCTTAATTAAAGCAATTTCATCCACATCTTCCCCGTCCAGGATGCGATATGTCCCAGACATTCCAAGATGCGATAACAGCCGCAGCCCTGAATCAAAGGTGAAACTGAGGTACTTCGCACGACGTTCAAGCTTTTGTATTTTCTTGCCTTCTAGCCTATTCGCAAAACGTTCTGGCAATGGAAAACGCAAATTTGGACGGTTAATAATAAGCTCCGCCACGGTCTGACCAACCATAACCGAGGAAAGGGCTCTGCAGACGGTTTCAACTTCGGGGAGTTCAGGCATAATATCATTGCTCCTAAGTAAATATTTACTTTGCATAGCCTCTCCATTATCTTTCTGCAATAGATTTAACCGGATTTTATGGGGATAACATGGACGACCATCTACGATCACTTGCAATGAATGCAAAGGCCTGGGCTTTTGAAGAAGCAAAAAAAGTGCTTAAACGCGTAGAAAAGACCCCGCCAAAAAAGGGCTATGTCCTTTTTGAAACTGGCTATGGCCCTTCCGGTTTACCGCACATCGGTACATTTGGAGAAGTCGCCCGCACAACAATGGTACGCCATGCCTTTGAAACCCTATCAGACATTCCGACCAAGCTGATTGCATTCTCTGATGATATGGATGGCCTACGCAAAGTGCCTGACAATGTCCCTAACAAGGATCTACTTACTCCACATCTGGGAAAGTCTTTAACAGCGGTTCCAGATCCTTTTGGAACACACGAAAGCTTTGGCCACCACAATAATGCGCGTCTTCGGGCTTTTCTTGATGAGTTCGGCTTTGATTATGAATTCAAAAGCTCTACAGAACTTTACAAAAACGGCACCTTTGACACCGCACTTTTAAACGTGCTTGCCCATTACGATCCAATTATGAAAGTGATGCTTGCTACTCTGCGCGAAGAAAGACGCGCAACCTACAGCCCTTTCTTACCCGTATGCCCTGAAACAGGCGAAGTTCTGCAAGTCCCAACCCTTGAAATCAATACCGATGCAGGCACGATTGTTTACGAAAATCCACAAGGGAAAAAAGTAGAGACCCTTGTCACAGGCGGTCATTGTAAGCTGCAATGGAAAGCAGACTGGGCGATGCGCTGGGTAGCGTTGGATGTTGACTACGAAATGTCTGGTAAGGATCTTATTGATTCGGTAAGTGCTGCAAATCAGATCGCTCGTATTCTTGGGTCCACACCACCAGAAGGGTTTAATTACGAACTGTTCCTTGACGAGGACGGTAAAAAGATTTCCAAGTCAAAAGGTAACGGCCTTTCTATGGAAGACTGGCTGCGTTATGGCCCGGCGGAAAGTTTGTCTTATTACAATTTCCAGAAACCAAAACGCGCAAAAAGATTGCACTTTGATATCATTCCAAAATGTGTGGATGAGTATGTCAGCTTTGTCCGGAAATTCCCCGAAGAAACGCCTGAAAAACAATTGGAGAATCCAGCGTGGCACATTCATTCTGGCAATGTCCCAACCATTAAATCCTCTTTAAGCTTTAGTATCCTTCTCAATCTTGCCAGCGTTTGTAATACAGACGATGTCAGCGTCTTGTGGGGGTTCATCAGCCGCTATGTACCCGATGCAACGCCTGAGAGCGCCCCTATGCTCAACAGACTTGTTCAGCATGCCGCCCACTATTATGTCGACTTCATTAAGCCGCACAAGCAATACCGTGCACCAGATGCAACAGAACGGGCTGCCCTTGAGGAACTTAAGGCAAAGCTTGAAACCCTACCACTGGATACAGAAGCAAACGACCTTCAAACAGAGGTCTTCACCGTTGGTAAAAATCATAATTATGAAAACCTAAGGGAGTGGTTCAAGGCGCTTTACGAGGTTTTGCTTGGCCAAACAGAGGGCCCTCGTATGGGATCTTTTATTGCCCTTTATGGCATCAAAGAAAGCATCGCATTGATCGATAAGGTTCTTAAAGGTGATGACCTTTCAGGCGAATAAGTGATCATCAAGAATCCATATGAACAGAGAGCTGCTTATAAGCAGCTCTCTTACCTATAAGCCTAACAAAGGCTTTACTTTAATTCTGGATGGCGACCAAAAATCAGCTTCTTATAGCTTTCTGTATGATTAAGGCGATGAAACTTGGGACGATTCAAAAGCCACCACCAACGATGCAGTACAACCGCTAAAAAGCTACCCAACATTGGCGCTGCAAGATAAAGCCATAAGTCCCCATACATACCCGAAGCAACCGCAGGCCCTAAGGATCTAACTGGGTTCATACTCGCGCCGGTCAGCCCTGCCGTCATCAACGCAATAAAAAAGATATACAGTGATACCAGCATCCCAGTGTATTTCACAGTTTTCTCGTTATTGAGACAAAAGAAGATAACCGTGATTAATACCAACGTTGATATGACTTCCGAGATAAACTCAATAATGACAAACTCATGACTGGCTGGCTTTGTCAGGCCAAATTCAACCGCTTGCGCGGCTTCTGGAATAACCATACCCAATAGCATACAAGCAGCAATCGCAGCGACGCATTGCACAAAGACATAACCGATGAAATCAATAACATCTAAATGCCCTTCCATAAAAAAGGCAAACGATACCGCTGGATTAATATGCGCACCACTTAATTTTCCAAGCGGTGAGTAAATGATGAGGGCTATAATTCCTGCAAAGATAACAATTGCTAGAATAAGCCGGATTTCATTGCTGGGAATTATCGTTGCTAATTCCGGCACACCAAATAACAAAGCAACACCAAGCACACCAACAAATACAAAAATAAAGGTGGCTAGAAACTCACCAATATAGTGGTTTACCCTTAATAATGGATGCATAACGACTCCCCTGATATTGTTTTATTAATTATTCCAGAGTAATTCTAAGAAAGAAAGAGGTTTTATTTTGAGCATTAACATTACATACGCATTATTGAGAATTGAGTAAGCCGAAGTCCATCCCTTATATTCATACTTAGTAGGATTATATTTGTTAAACCTGCAGTAAGCTCAAGCGCTTGCACCGTATAAAAAAGAGTACCTAGATCACCCAAAGAAACCGAATGAAACAGGTAGACCGCTGAAGGAATCAAAATGACGATGCCATTAAACATAATCATTTTCATTCTTGTCATTTTTTTCTTAACTAGGCCTTTTATCTTCTTTTTAGCCAGTATATTTCCGCTAATCCCTGTCATCATCATTAAGGGGAATAACAAGCCTAAGCCGTACAAAATTGCTTTCTTAACTTGATAAATCGTACTGAGATCATTGGTAATCTCACTATACAGCGTCGAGCACCAAAAAACACTAATAAAAACCAATGCTAAAGTACCTGCTGCTGCATGTATTTTTGCAAGTTTATTCATTTCCCCCTCCTTAAACGTTCACTATTTTTTTCTGCAATGTTCTGAGTACATCGAGGGTATTCCTCAGCTTATCGATACAAATATCCTGCGACAGCGCATCCACCCATGGAAGGTGCAATTGTTCTGCTTGTGCATAGGTTGCCTTCCCTGCATCCGTTAACCTGTATAAAGGGGTCCGCGCATCTCTGGGGTTTACATCACGAACAATACGCTGCTCTGCTTGTAATAAATTTATTGTTTTTTGCACACCTTGCCTGGTGATGCCCATCATTCGGGCAATACCTGGTACCGTTGTAATACCATCTTTACTAAGGGCGATTGCACCCAGGACTTGCCAGCGCGAACTATTCAAATCGATCGGGTTTACAAGTGCATTACCTGCGCTCAACAGCATGCCATTGGTCTTAAAAACCTCCAGCATAATTTGCGTTAAAATATCATCTTTCTTCATTGTCTGACACCCCTCTTCCATTCTATTGCGACAACCAGATGTCATAAGAATGAGGAGTAGACAACCAGATGTCAATAGTTTTTTAAAAATCTATTTTTGGCCCCAAAGGCACAATCCGGGTTGGATTGATCGTATCGTGACTATAGAAATAATGCGCTTTGATATGATCCATCTTAACAGTCTCTTTAATCCCAGGGATTTCGCGGAGCTTTTTGATATAAGCAGAGATTGCTGGGTAATCACGCAGTTGCCGAATATTGGTTTTAAAATGACTGTAATAAACTGGATCAAAGCGAATAAGGGTTGTGAACAAGCGCCAATCCGCTTCGGTTATCTGATCGCCTACTAAATATGCTTGGGTCTTCAGAATTTCTTCGATACGGTCCAAAGCCTTAAAAAGAGCGATGCAGGCCTCTTCATAAGCTCCTTGAGTGGTTGCGAAACCGCACTTATACACGCCATTATTAATACTGCTATAGATAAAATCATTAATTTGGTCAATTTCTTGACGTAAATTTTCTGGGTAATAATCATCCTTATTGCCTGTCAAAGCATTAAATTCTGAATTAAACATTCGGATAATTTCTGAGGACTCGTTATTAACGATGGTTTGCTTCTTTTTATCCCACAAAATAGGCACAGTCACCCGGCCGCTGTAATCAGACTGAGCTTTGAGGTAAATTTCGTAAGCATGTGTACAATTATATAGTGGATCACTGGCACCCCAAGTATCTTGCTGAAAGCTCCAACCTTTATCCAGCATATGCGGATGCACCCAGGAAAAACTGATGATATTTTCGAGTTGCTTCAGCTTTCTGAAAATAAGCGTTCGATGCGCCCAAGGACATGCATGTGAAACATAAAGATGATAACGGCCTGCTTCTGCCTTAAATTCCGCGCCCTCATCCGCTTTTATCCAATTGCGAAATTGTGATTCCTTACGCACAAATTTTCCGCCCGATTTCTCAGTCTCATACCACTGATCAACCCACTTACCATCAACAAGCAATCCCATTATAAATCTCCTCTATCTCAGCCATATCCTATCACGAACTTGGCTTGACGTAATCACTATCTCCCTCTACTCTCTGACGCTAAAGAAACGGCATACCAAGGAGAAAGACCATGAAACATATTCAATTTTTACTGATCTGCACCGTTCTATCCTTTAATTTTATGGCGGCGAGTGCGGCACCACATACGGTTCTTGCAATTGTTGAGGCCAAAGAAGGCAAAGAAGATGCCCTTAAAGCAGCTTTATTAAGTGTTGTAGAACCAAGCCGTGCAGAAGCGACAAACATCGAATATAAGCTGCATCAAGATCAAAACAACCCACGCCAGTTCTTTTTGTATGAAAATTGGACCAGCAAAGAAGATCATGCTTTGCAGTTTGAAAAACCCTATATTAAAGCGTTCATCGAAAAGACATCTGATATGCTTGCTAAGCCCTATCAGGTTATTTTTGGCAATCAACTGTAAGGAAAGCCCCATGAGCCTCTTTGAACCGCAAGCAATCGTTCGTAATTATGCCTATTGGGTTGCGACCATGGCCGCTTTAGGTGATAAAGAGCTTTTTGATAATAATGCCGTCATCTGGTATGACGCAGAACTGCCGCATCCTATGTACAGTTATGGCTGCAATATAAGCAGTGAAACGAATACAGACGTGATCTCTTGCATTAAGGACTTTGCAAAATATAAATCGCCATTTATCCTTTGCAATGGCCTTGGTGACAAGGATAAACCAGATGCAGATTTGCTACTTAATGCGGGTGCTGATGCGCTTGGGCACCAGGACGGCATGGTCTTTGACCTTACGGCACCTACCCCAGAACCAAAAGCCTGCGACACGCTCAGCATTAATTATGTTGATACCCCGAAAGAATATAAAATATTTAGTCGTGTTACGGACCTTGCAAGCAACGCCGACCCTGCCCTTGCCCGGCATTTTTTTGCAGACTTTGAGGCCCTTGAGGACTCCCCCATTGAGCTTTATATTGTGTTTTTAGGTAGCACAGCTGTGGGCTGTTCGATGCTCCTCACCCCTGAAGGGGATGTTGCAGGAAATTATTGGGATTGGGTTATTCCAGAATACAGAAATCAGGGCGTCGCTTCCGCAATGATTTCCTACCGGATTGAGCGCGCAAAAGAACTTGATTACACGCACCTGGTTGCCCAGTGCACAGGGGATGCAACACGCCTTTATACCCAGCTTGGATTTGAAAAATTTTGCGAACTCGATTTCTACGGCAAGTCAGAATATTAGTTCAACACCATAAATTCGATCGCACTTGCCTGGACCTTCCCCCCAGTGATACGACCGACAACTGACGTAAGCACAACACGCAACGGCTTGCCGTCCAATTCACCATCATAAGTAAGAACCTTGCTTTGATTGGGCTCTGCTGCCATCTCTAAATACGGATTAAGGTCAATTGCTGTAGACACTTCTTCCGATGAAGAAACCGTCAGCGTATTCATCTTTGCATTAAAACGAAGCTCTAATTTAACCCCACCAGGACCTGTAAAAATTTTCTGACTTATAAGTTCCTTCGAATGATTCATCAGCTTTCCCCGGGCCATAAAGTTAAACCCTTGAACCTGCAGCAATTCACTTTGGACTTCTGGGGCCGGATAATCAAAAAAGCGTGTTCCCGTAATTTCTATGGGAGCCATTTCCTCCCATAACAGTTGAATCGTCCTTCTATCGCTTAAATCTTTTAATGCAGTGCTCTCATCGCGAAGCCAAGGTTTGACTAAATCAAGCCCTTGATAATCATATAAAAAGGTTAGGGATCCCTTAATTTTTGCGGATTGCTTTGGCGGCAACACCTCTGCTGACTTCACTATTTTTCCGTCTTGTAAAATATGGCTCTCAATTAACGCATTCTTGAGGCCATTAAACTGAGACCTGACAGAAGTCTTTACCGCACCCCAAGGCCCAAAAGCGCTCAGGGCCAGGAGTATCCCCAAGGATGATATCGCACGCTTTAAATGCAACTTAGAACAGAGCACCATATACAATGTGTAAGCCAGAACCCATAAACCAGCGACGGCAACAGCGTAACGCCAAGGAGTCATCCCATATTGTACGTATCTCAAATACACGGCATACAGCAATACCCCAGCTGGGACGAGTAAAAGCCAAGCGAATGATTTCTTATAAAAGCGGCTAATTTTTGGCCCCGACTGATCAAGACAAGCAAACCAGTGCACAAAAATACCCACGAAAGCATAACCCAGGATTAAATACGCTAACAGACCATGGGGCAGCGTCCCTTGAATTAAAATCTTCGCAAAATACGCGTATAAAATAACCGTGTATATTAAGATAAATGGAATTCCAACGGCACGGAAAAGAACCTCTAATAGATTCGACGGACGCCACTTATCGTCAAGGGGGCCCGAAGGCACCTTCACTAGTGCAAATAACGGGGCAAGCAATCCAATAACAAAGGCAAAAATATCTTTCTGAAAATGAATTGATGAGGATATTAGTAACTTTTCAATGACATAGCATATTGCAATAACACCCACACAAATGACCACAGTAGACACAACGCCAAACATTGCAGAGATGGTCAGCTTATAAAAATATTGGTATGACTCACTCGCTTTTAACGGCATTTGCACCGCATATATGAATGCAAACATCGCAGGAATTAGAAAAAGAACCGTGGAGGTGTAATTTGGATTATTACAAATTAGAGAAGCAAAAAAACCAAACAGCACAGCACTACCAGCTGCATAGACTGCAACAGAAAACCCACGCTTTTCGCATAACAGCTTAATCCCAACAGATCCTATCCCTGTCAACGTCAAGGCATGAAGAGCTTGATTAAACTGCGTACTAAACCCAATAAAATGCCTGTATACCAAAACCGCAATAAACAGTGCTGCAAACACAATGAAAGACACCGAAAACCTACTTAGAGTATTCAGGTAATCGTTTTTACAAATATTTTTAAAAGACTTAGACGGCATACGACCTCCACAAAAAACACGAACACCCATGACTTATCTAGCATGTTTTTTAACAATCTGTCATGCCGTTTCTACGATATAACTGAAAGTACAAAAAGCCCCCGAAAATATCGAGGGCTCTCACAACACACAATCTTTACTAATTCAAGAGCTTGCTAATCTCTTGAGCGAGTACAGGATGCGCCATTGGCAACATACTTTCTAAGCTTTCACGAACAGCTTCCGTTAAAAGCTCAGGAACATCTTGCATAATAAAGACGGCAACCAAAGTGCGGCCTGGGCGATTCTCATCAATCCACAAATCAATAGACTGAACCTTCATTATGTCCAAGGCCCATAGCGCTTTACATAAGGGTCGCTGGTCTTTAATAATCCCGGCAAGGCTTTCATGCACTTCATTCGATTGCATTCTTGCATCAAGAACCTTAACGTTTTGTATTGTTGCTGCTACCGTACCTTTTCGCACATCAACGCCGTTTAATACTTTACTATTCTGCCCTTCTGGAAGCAAATCACTCGGCTGAACAGCCTTTGCTGCATTTATTGTTAAAGCCATCATTAACCCCATAAATGTATATGTAATTTTTTTCATTTCTATAATCCTTTTTCTTAAACAAGTTTTGATAGTTCAGTTTTCACAAGACCGGTCACAAGCTCTGATAAATCTTGCAATCTCGCTCTTAGAGCATCAGTCATTAGACCTGGAATCTCCTGTAAAGCAACAAGCGCTACGATTATGTTCCCAGACCGTGAGGCATCTGAAAGCCAACCATTCAAGGGCAGCAACTCAAAGAAACCAGATCCATTCACTGCGATAATATTTGCACGAATATCAGCAATTGCTTTGAACACTTCTTTCTGTGATTCATCCTCAGACAACAACACATCTATTGCTTGTGCATTAACAACAAGAGAACCAATACTTCCTTTGCGAAGTTCAACACCATTAATCACAGTGCTGCTCTGAGTTTCAGACAATATTTCCTCTGGTGTTATCCCTTTCAACGAAGTTGTTAGGGCAATGCCTAAGGCGACAGGTACTAAGATTTTTTTCATACTATTTATCCTTTTTCATAAATATTTCTACAATTTCAAAACAAAGTTTATCCATTCTTACATCGACATGACTGCGTTTAAAAATCTCTGAACAAGAGCTTACTGCCCTAGCTCTCAAAGCTTTCTCATAACAAGTCTTCCCCGGTGCTTAAATAGGTCAACTTTGTCTTCCTTGCTAATACATATAATACCGACCGACCGGTCAGTCAACTATTATCTTTGCTTTTTCTCTAAAAAAGTTTATAAATCTAGATATTAGTAAGGAGGAATCCTTCAAAAACATAAAGGAACCCTAAGGAATTGAGCGCATCTTCTGAAAAAGAAAATAAAAAGGATAAAATCTTAAAAGCAGCAAAGAAGCTTTTTCTTAAGCAAGGATTTGCAGGCGCTTCCATGGGCGGTATTGCAAAAGAGGCTGCCGTTACCAAAAGCCTGCTTTACCATCACTTTGAAAGCAAAGAGGATTTATGGCGCGGCGTAAAAGACTATCTTTTTGCAGAGCACTTTAAAACGACAACAGAAGAGAAGCCTTATGCAAACTTCCATTCTTTTCGGGAATATCTTGAATATATCTTAGGCCTACGCTTTGACCTTTACACCAACAACCCGGAAGTACCGCAACTCATTAGCTGGGAAAGCTTACAAGGAAACAGCAGCAGCACACTACAGGGAACAACAACCGTCTCTCCCAAAGCTTGGATACCAGCAATAAAGCACTTTCAAGCGCAAGATCTTATTCGCGATGACATTCCTGCTGAAGAGCTCATTATTTTTATTTCCAGTTTAATCTCAGGCTCATCAATACGTATGATTAACAACCTTTATAAAGGCACTGAACGCAAAGCCTATTTAGCTAACATCATCGATTTAATCGACCGTGCACTCCGCCCATAACAGATTGTAATTTATTACTTTAGAACTGAGAATTCTCAGTTCTAAAGTTCAACCATTCAAATAAAAATCAAATACACCTCTTGACCTTTACGCTACGTGATACTTTAAAGATAAGACACGAAAGAAAATAGCGTTGAGAGTAAGCTTATGGTTTATACAGTAAAACAACTCGCAAAAGCATCTGGTGTTAGCGTAAGAACACTGCATTGGTACGATGAAATCGGCCTCTTAAAACCAGCCCATATTGGGGATAACAACTATCGTTATTATGAAAAAGAACAGCTACTAAGACTTCAGCAAATTCTATTTTTTAAAGAATTAGGATTTAAGCTTGATGCTATTCAAAAGCTTCTTATGCAGAATAACTTTGATATGCTACTTGCCCTTTATAAACACAAGCGCATCCTTAACGATGACATCTGCCGCAAAAACCAACTAATTAAAACAGTGGAAAAAACAATTCTCCACTTGAAAGGTAAGTTAAAAATGACGAATGAAGAACTCTACAAAGGCTTCGACCTATCCAGACAGAAAGAATACGAGCAATATCTCGTTGAATACCATGGAACAGAAGCTGAAGATCTGCTTTTCGAAAGCAAAAGGCGCACGACTAAATGGGGAACAGAACAATGGGATGATATTAAATTACGAGGGGACGCCATCCACAAAGCTCTGGCTAAAGAGATTGATGCAGGATCACAGCCAGAATCAGACACAGTCCAAACGATTACCCAGCAACACTTTGAAATAACCAATGAATTCTACAAGGTCACAAAAGATGTCTATATTGGCCTAACCTCGCTTTACTCTGACCATCCAGATTTCAAAAAATTCTTTGATGTTTATCATCCAAAAATGATCGAATTTCTTGGCAGGGCCATGCGGTTTTACGCCAACAAAAATCTATAGACAAATAATTGATGGGGCTGACACCTAATAAGATTCTTTGAGCAGTTTTTTGAGGTCTGCTATCAGG
>CAYGJW010000023.1:0-15238 GCA_964350415.1 uncultured Alphaproteobacteria bacterium | reverse complement strand
CAATCGTTCCTATGTTAACGTGCGGCTTATTACGCTCAAATTTCTCTTTAGACATTCTCTACTCCATTCACAAACTGATTTACGTTACGTACCTATAAACTATGCAGATGCGCAGATCTCATCCTCAATGTTCTGAGGAACCTGCTCATACCGTTCAAACTGCATAGAAAACTGCGCGCGCCCCTGAGAGACTGAACGCAAAGTATTAATATAACCAAACATCGAAGAAAGCGGAACAGCTGCTGAAATAACACGTGCATTACCACGGTTTGTCATTTCAGAGATATTACCTCTACGACTATTAAGATCACCAATAATATCACCCATATACTCTTCTGGCGTAATAACTTCGACTTGCATAATTGGCTCAAGCAACTTTGCATTACCTTGACGCATACCTTCACGGAACGCAGATTTACCAGCAATTTCAAAAGCCATCACGCTTGAATCAACATCATGATAAGCACCATCGTACAATGTTGCCTTCAAATTAAGAACAGGGAACCCAGCCTTAACACCTGAAGTCATTGAAGTTCTCAAACCTTTCTCAACACCAGGGATATATTCTTTCGGAACATTACCACCGACAATTTTACTCACAAATTCGAAATCTTCTTCACCATCTGGATTCGGCTCAAAAAGAATCTTAACCCGTGCAAATTGACCGGCACCACCCGTTTGCTTTTTGTGCGTGTAGTCAATATCAACAGCTTTTGATATCATCTCGCGATAAGCAACTTGTGGGTTACCAACATTTGCTTCAACCTTAAATTCACGCTTCATCCGGTCAACCAAGACATCTAGGTGTAACTCACCCATACCTTTAATGATTGTTTGCCCAGATTCATGATCAACAGCAACCTGGAATGATGGATCCTCAGCAGCCAAACGATTCAAAGCAATCGACATCTTCTCTTGATCTGCTTTTGTCTTAGGCTCAACAGCAACTTCAATTACTGGGTTTGGAATATCCAACTTCTCAAGAATAATTGGCTTCGAAGCATCGCAGAGTGTATCTCCGGTCGTTGTATCTTTCAGACCAACAAGAGCAACAATATCACCAGCCAGTGCAGCCTTAATATCTTCGCGTGTATTGGCATGCATTAACATCATACGACCAACACGCTCTTTTTTATCCTTCGTGGCATTATAGATATATGAACCGGCCTCAAGTTTACCTGAGTAAACACGGACATAAGTTAACGAGCCAACAAATGGATCGGACATAATCTTAAATGCAAGACCAGAAAACTTCTCATCGTCTGATGTTTCACGCGTTTCCTTAACTTCTTCTTTACCTGGAACGATACCTTCAACAGCAGGCAAATCCAAAGGAGACGGAAGATAGTCAATAACGGCATCAAGAAGCGGCTGCACACCTTTATTTTTAAAAGCAGAGCCACAAAGAACAGGGATGAACTTAGAATGAATTGTACCCTTACGAATACACTCTTTCAATTTTTCTTCTGAAGGATGATCACCATTAAGGTAAGCTTCCAAAGCGTCATCATCTTGCTCAACAGCAATTTCAACAAGCTTCGTATGGTACTCTTCAGCTTTATCTTTTAGGTCTGCAGGAATATCCGTATATTCAAACTCCGCACCTAAAGACTCATCTTTCCAAATAATTGCCTTCATCTTGATCAGATCAACAACACCAGCAAATTCAGACTCAGAACCAATAGGCAACTGAAGAACAAGAGGCGTAACGCCCAAACGATCAATGATCATCTGTACACAGCGATAAAAATCTGCACCAATGCGGTCCATCTTATTAACGAAACACATGCGCGGAACACGATATTTATCCGCTTGACGCCAAACAGTTTCAGATTGCGGCTCAACACCAGCAACACTATCAAAAACAGTTACAGCACCATCAAGAACACGCAATGAACGCTCAACCTCAATCGTGAAATCAACGTGACCAGGTGTATCAATAATATTAATACGATGATCGTTCCACATACAAGTCGTTGCCGCAGAGGTAATGGTAATACCACGCTCTTGCTCTTGCTCCATCCAGTCCATTGTGGCTGCGCCTTCATGAACTTCGCCGATCTTATATGAACGCCCTGTGTAATACAGAACCCGTTCCGTGGTCGTCGTCTTACCAGCATCAATGTGTGCCATGATGCCAATATTGCGGTATCTATTTAATGGTGTTTCGCGTTTCATCGTCTTAAACTTTCAACTAGCCTACCAGCGGTAATGTGAAAAGGCTTTATTTGCCTCTGCCATTTTATGTGTATCTTCACGCTTCTTTACAGAAGATCCGCGCCCTTGAGCTGCATCTAGGATTTCAGCACTTAAGCGATCAGCCATCACGTTCTCTGAACGCTTACGAGAGGCATCAATTAACCAGCGAATAGAAAGCGCACGTGCACGATCCGGGCGAACCTCTACAGGAACCTGGTACGTTGCACCACCAACCCGGCGTGAACGAACTTCAACAGCTGGCCTGATATTATCAAGAGCCTCGTGGAAAACCTTTAATGGTTCACCTTGGCCTTTTTTTGCTATCCGCTCTAAAGCACCATAAACAATATTTTCTGCTACTGCTTTTTTTCCATCAAGCATGAGGCAGTTCATAAACTTAGTTAGAACTTTATCGCCAAATTTTGCATCTGGAAGAACAGATCTTTTTTCCGCTGCGCGTCTACGTGACATAGTTAATCCTCAATATTCTCTTACTTAGGTCGCTTAGAACCGTATCTAGAACGAGCCTGCTTACGATCACCAACACCCTGAGTATCAAGGACACCCCGTACAATGGTATAACGCACACCTGGCAAATCTTTTACCCGACCACCGCGAAGAAGCACAATACTATGCTCTTGCAAATTATGGCCTTCACCAGGAATGTATGCAGTCACTTCGTAACCACTTGTTAAGCGAACACGCGCTACTTTACGCAATGCAGAGTTCGGCTTTCTTGGGGTTGTTGTATAAACCCGGGTACAAACACCACGTCGCTGCGGACACCCTTTAAGCGCAGGTACCTTCGCACCTTGAGCGGGTGACTTTCTTGGCTTTCTAATCAACTGACTAATCGTTGGCATAACACACTCTATTCAATTTATTTCCAACAAATCGACAACAAATAAATTCCCTTGCGCCCTAAAACACGAAGGAACACTGTCACACATCGTCGTAACTCTTCACCAGAACAAGACTTATTCTTTTTATCCCAGGGAGTTCGAGGAGTCTAAGGTTAGCAGAACATTTCGTCAAGTGAAAAAACGCTTATTTGCTATATTCTGCTAACAAAAACTCAAAACTACTGTGTTACAGTTTGCTCGACCTGCATACTCTCTACTTCAATTTGGTCAGCCTGAGCAGCCCTTACAGCCACTAAAGTTGCCTCATCACGCTTTTCTGCTTCTTTTTTCAAACGTGCAACCGCACTTCCTGTTCCAGAAGGAATAAGACGCCCAACAATCACGTTTTCTTTCAGACCAAGCAGATTATCGACGCGTCCAGAAGCTGCTGCTTCTGTAAGGACACGTGTTGTTTCTTGGAACGACGCTGCCGAAATAAACGAGCTTGTTTGCAGCGAAGCTTTTGTAATCCCTTGCAAAACTGGTTTTGCAACAGCAAGACGTTCACCTGATTTTTCAAGCTTAAGATTAACTTGGTCAAACTCTAGACGATCAGGTTGCTCACCAACCAAATACGTTGAATCACCAGCTTGTGTAATCTCAACCTTCTGAAGCATTTGCCTCACGATAACTTCAATGTGCTTATCGTTAATTTTAACACCTTGCAGTCTGTAAACATTTTGAATCTCGTTAACAAGGTAATTGGCAAGTGCCGGCACACCCATCACATTCAAAATGTCATGAGGAACAGGATTACCGTCCATAAGAAGGTCGCCTTTGCGAACGAAATCACCCTCATGAACAGCAATATGCTTACCTTTTGGAATAAGATATTCCACTGGATCCGCGGCTGCTGTGTCAACAGGCTCAATGATAATACGACGCTTCGTTTTATAATCCTTACCAAAGACAACTCGACCTTCGATTTCACTGATAATCGCATAATCTTTTGGCTTACGCGCTTCAAACAGCTCGGCTACGCGCGGTAGACCCCCTGTAATATCACGTGCTTTTGATGATTCTTTTGGAATACGCGCAAGGATATCACCGGCATTTACATTGGATTGATTCTCAATATTCAGAATCGCGCCAACTGACATGAAGTAACGTGCCTCAAGCCCATTATCAAGCGTAATAACTTCACCTTTTTCATCACGAATTGTCACGCGAGGTCTTAAGGTTGCACCACGAGATTGCTGCTTCCAATCCACAACAACCTTACTTGAAATACCAGTTGTTTCATCCATCACTTCTTTGACAGAAACGCTTTCCATAAGGTCAAGGAAATGGGCAACACCAGATTTCTCACAAACGATCGGAATTGTATAAGGATCCCAGTCTGCAAGCTTTTGTCCTGGTTTCACTTTACTGTCGTCATCACAATAAAGTTTCGCACCATAAGGAATCCGATAACGGCCTTTTTCTTTGTTCATTGCATCAAAGATTAGGACTTCACAGTTACGCGACATAACAATATGTACGCCTTCACTGTTTGTTACGATGTTCCTGTTGTTAATTCTAACAACACCTTCAACCGTTGATTCTGCGCTTGACTGTTCGGCACCATGCTGTACAGCTCCACCAATGTGGAACGTTCTCATAGTCAACTGTGTACCAGGCTCACCAATGGATTGAGCAGCAATAACACCGACAGCTTCACCGTAAGTAACCAGCGTACCGCGTGCAAGATCTCGACCGTAGCAACGGGCACAAACACCACGCTCTGATTCGCAGGTAAGTACTGAACGAACTTTAACGCTATCAACACCAGCTTTCTCTAGGGCAACGATTGCAGCTTCGTCAATCATTTGACCGGCATCAATAATCGCCTTCTTCTTAGGAGCCGTTCGAATGGCTTCAGCAGAACAACGACCTAGGATACGACCTGGAAGCGGCTCAATCACATCAGCGCCTTCAACGACCGCACGGACCTCAAGACCTTGCTTGGTGCCGCAATCATCAATTGTAATAATACAATCTTGTGCAACATCAACCAAACGACGTGTTAGGTAACCTGAGTTTGCTGTTTTCAATGCGGTATCCGCAAGACCTTTACGTGCACCATGGGTGGAGTTAAAGTATTCTTGTACGGACAGGCCTTCTTTAAAGTTTGAAATAATCGGTTTCTCGATAATTTCACCAGAAGGCTTTGCCATCAAACCACGCATACCAGCAAGCTGCTTAATCTGTGCAGGTGATCCACGCGCACCAGAATGAGCCATCATGTAAACGGCGTTGGTTTCTTCACCCGGCTTCGTCGTTGAAATACCTTTCATCATCGCTTCTGCAACTGAATCTGTACATGCAGACCACACATCGATGACTTTATTGTATTTCTCGCCCTGAGTAATCAGACCGTCATTGTATTGTTGCTCATATTCAAAGACTTTTTGCTCTGCAGCAGCAACAAGTTTAGCTTTTTCTTTCGGGATGACAAAATCATCTTTACCCAATGAGATACCAGCTTTACATGCGTAATTATAACCAAGTCCCATGATCTGATCGGCAAAGATAACAGAGCTTTTCTGACCACAATGATGATAAACTTCATGCACGATATTACTGATGTCTTTTTTAATCAGCTCACGATTAACAAGCGAGAAGTTAATTTTAGGATGCTTTGGCAAGATATTGTAAAGAATGACACGACCAGGCGTTGTATCAACAACCTCTGTATAAAGCTCACCCTTTTCATTCATCAACTGAATACGAACTTTAACCTTAGCATTCAAATTCAAATCACTTGACTCAAGAGCATGCTCAATCTCGTCTGGACCAGAGAAACACATACCTTCTCCGGTAACGCCTTCACGAAGCATCGACAAGTAATAGATACCCAAAACGATATCCTGATCCGGTACGATAATAGGCTTACCGTTTGCAGGACTTAGAATGTTGTTCGTTGACATCATAAGAACACGTGCTTCGAGCTGCGCTTCCAAAGAAAGCGGCACGTGAACAGCCATCTGATCACCATCGAAATCGGCGTTGAATGCAGAACAAACAAGTGGATGCAGACGAATCGCCTTACCTTCAACAAGAATCGGTTCGAATGCTTGGATACCCAAACGGTGAAGCGTCGGTGCACGGTTCAAAAGAACCGGATGCTCGCGGATCACTTCCTCAAGAATATCCCAAACTTCAGGACGCTCACGCTCAACCATACGTTTTGCAGCTTTAATCGTTGTCGCCAAACCATAAAGCTCAAGACGTGCATAAATAAACGGCTTAAATAGCTCAAGCGCCATCTTCTTAGGCAAACCACATTGATGCAATAAGAGCTCTGGCCCAACCACAATCACAGAACGACCGGAATAATCAACCCGCTTACCAAGTAGATTTTGACGGAAACGACCTTGCTTACCTTTAAGCATGTCAGAAAGTGATTTCAAAGGACGCTTGTTTGCACCTGTAATCGCACGACCACGACGACCGTTATCAAACAAAGCATCGACTGATTCTTGTAGCATGCGCTTTTCATTACGCACGATGATATCAGGTGCTTTAAGTTCAATAAGTCTGCGCAAGCGGTTATTTCTGTTAATCACACGTCTGTAAAGGTCATTCAAATCAGACGTTGCAAAACGACCACCATCAAGCGGCACCAAAGGACGCAGCTCAGGCGGAATCACTGGCAACACGTTCAGAATCATCCATTCAGGACGACACTCAGATGTAATGAACTCTTCAACGAACTTAAGGCGTTTAACAATCTTTTTACGCTTGCCTTCTGAAGTCGTCTCTTTCATCTCTTCGCGAAGTGTTTGCGCTTCTTTAGGCAAATCAATGCTTGAAAGCATTTTTTGGATTGCTTCTGCGCCAATACCTGCTGTAAAAGATTCTTCACCGAATTCTTCTTGAGCTGTAACATATTGCTCTTCAGAAAGAAGCTGGTTCACTTTCAGGGTCGTTAGACCTGGCTCTATAACAACATAGTTTTCAAAATAAAGAACTTTTTCAATACTCTTGAGCGTCATATCAAGCAAGAGACCAACACGACTCGGTGGTGATTTCATAAACCAAATATGCGCAACAGGCGCAGCAAGGTCGATGTGCCCCATACGCTCACGACGAACTTTGCTTAGTGTGACTTCAACGCCACATTTTTCACAAACAACACCGCGGTACTTCATACGCTTGTATTTACCGCATAAGCATTCGTAATCCCTTACAGGACCAAAAATTTTAGCGCAGAATAAACCGTCACGCTCAGGCTTGAAAGTACGATAGTTAATCGTCTCAGGTTTTTTAATCTCACCATAAGACCAAGAACGAATCCTATCAGGACTTGCAATCGATATACGAATTTGATCAAAACCCTGAGGCTTGCTTGCCTGACCAAAGACATTCTTCATTTCGCTCATCAACTACCTCACAAATGCTCGTGCTAAATTATTTTCAATCTTATGACGTTACTGAACTTCGCGTTCACGCAACTCTACATTCAGACAAAGTGACCGTAACTCTTTAACAAGAACGTTAAAGGACTCAGGTATTCCTGATTCAAAGTGGCTATCACCACGGATGATCGACTCATAAACCTTCGTCCGGCCTGAGATATCATCTGACTTGACAGTCAACATCTCTTGCAGCGTATAGGCTGCACCATATGCTTCAAGTGCCCACACTTCCATCTCACCGAAGCGCTGTCCACCAAACTGAGCCTTACCACCCAATGGTTGCTGAGTAACCAAACTATACGGTCCAATTGAACGGGCGTGGATCTTATCATCAATTAGATGATGAAGTTTCAACATGTAGATGTAACCAACCGTTACTTTGCGTGCAAAAGCCTCGCCTGTACGCCCATCAAACAACGAAACTTGTCCGGATGAATCATAACCAGCTCTCGCAAGCATGTCGTTAATGTCTTGCTCATTGGCGCCATCGAAAACAGGAGTTGCCATCGGCACACCACCGGTAAGATTACCAGCCATTTCAACAATTTCTTCATCAACAAGCGTATCAATTCTTGCTTGATTCAAGTCATCGCCATAAACATCTTTTAGCGTTTGCTTAAGATCAGCGATTTTCTTGTTGTCACGATACTGCTCGATTGCCGCTTCAACTTTTTTACCAAGTCCGGCACAGGCCCAGCCTAAATGCGTCTCTAGAATTTGACCAACGTTCATCCGTGAAGGAACACCCAAAGGATTCAACACGATATCAACAGCTGTACCATCTTCCAAATAAGGCATATCTTCAAGCGCTGCAATCCTGGAAACAACACCTTTGTTTCCGTGACGACCCGCCATCTTATCACCAGGCTGCAGCTTTCTTTTAACTGCAACAAAGATTTTAACCATCTTTAGAACACCAGGCAGCAGATCATCACCACGTTGCAATTTTTCAACTTTGTTATCGAAATTACGTTGCAGCTCGTCTATCCGTGCATCAAAATGTCCTGTAATACGCTCAAGAGTATCCATTGTCTTTTTATCATCAACAACGATCTGTCTCACTTGACCAAGCGTAAATTCTTCAAATGTTTTTTCAGTAACTTTTACAAGCTCTTTTACACCCCGAGGCGCTTTAACAACGCTCTTGCCCATAAGCAAGTCTTGCAATTGAGCTTGCAGACCGCGCTCTAGAATACGACGTTCATCATCTCTATCTTTTGCCAAACGCTCAATTTCAGCGCGTTCGATGGCAATCGCCCTCTCATCTTTTTCAACACCGCGACGGTTGAAAACACGCACTTCAACGACTGTACCTGTAATACCAGGAGGAACCCGAAGCGATGAATCTCGAACATCAGAGGCTTTTTCGCCAAAGATTGCACGGAGTAGCTTTTCTTCTGGCGTGACAGGTGCTTCACCTTTTGGCGTCACCTTACCAACAAGAATATCACCAGGGCGAACGTTCGCACCAATATAAGAAATACCAGCTTCATCCAAGTTTCTTAATGCTTCTTCACCAACATTCGGAACATCACGGGTAATTTCTTCATTACCAAGCTTTGTATCACGCGCCATCACATCGAATTCCTCAATGTGAATAGATGTAAAGACATCTTCGCGAACAATCCGCTCAGAAAGCAAGATTGAATCCTCAAAGTTATAACCATTCCAAGGCGTGAATGCGACAAGAACGTTCTTACCGAGAGCAAGCTCACCGTTGTCTGTTGATGGACCATCAGCAATGACATCGCCTGCCTTCACTAAGTCACCAATTTTAACCAGTGCTCTTTGGTTAATACAGGTATCTTGGTTGGACCTTTGGAATTTCATAAGGTTGTAAATATCAACCCCTGAATCTTGATCTTCACCCGTCACACGAACAACAATCCGCATTGCGTCCACTTGATCAATAATACCATCACGCTTTGCAACAACCGTTACACCTGAATCAACAGCAACAACTTCTTCCATACCTGTACCAACGACAGGGGCTTGAGGCTGCAGCAATGGTACCGCTTGACGTTGCATGTTCGAGCCCATAAGCGCTCTGTTCGCATCATCGTTCTCAAGGAATGGAATCAATGAAGCAGCAACAGAAACAAGCTGCTTAGGAGATACATCCATCAAGTCAACAGTGTCAGGCGATGCCATGATGCCTTCACCGGCTTTTCGGCAACTCACATATTCTGCAGTAAACTTGCTCTTTTTATCCAACTTTTCATTGGCCTGAGCAATAACGTATCGACCTTCTTCCATTGCAGATAGATAACGAACTTCGTCCGTCACAACACCATCTTTTACAACCCGGTAAGGACTTTCAATGAAACCGTACTGGTTAACACTTGCATAAGTAGCTAATGAGTTAATCAGACCAATATTTGGCCCCTCAGGGGTCTCAATTGGGCAAATACGACCATAATGGGTAATATGAACGTCACGAACTTCAAAGCCAGCACGTTCACGCGTCAAACCACCCGGTCCAAGCGCTGATAAACGACGTTTATGCGTAACAGCGGATAGTGGGTTCGTTTGATCCATAAACTGAGAAAGCTGCGATGAACCAAAGAACTCACGAATTGCTGCAGCAGCAGGCTTTGCATTAATAAGATCGTGAGGCATTGCAGCATCCATCTCAACCGATGCCATACGCTCTTTAATCGCGCGCTCCATACGAAGCAAACCAACGCGATAGCTATTTTCCAACAACTCACCAACAGAACGAACACGGCGGTTTCCAAGATGATCGATATCATCGACTTCACCGTGGCCATCTTTCAAACTGATAAGCGTTTTAACGATCTCAATAATATCTTCTTTACGCAATACACGCATTTGATCCGAACACTCAAGCCCAAGGCGTGCATTCATTTTTACACGTCCAACAGCAGAAAGATCATAGCGATCCGCTTGGAAGAACAACGAGTTAAACAATGCTTCAGCAGCATCTAGGGTTGGCGGCTCACCTGGGCGAATAACACGATAAATATCAATCAATGCTTCACGGCGGTTGCGGTTCTTGTCCGCAATAAGCGTATTGCGTAGGTAAGGCCCAACATTTGTATAATCAATATCAAGAGCAACAATCTCTTTCGTTCCCCATACATCAATCTTTGCAAATAACTCTTCAGTAAGCTCAGTTCCCGATTCAGCAACAACTTCACCACTTGCAGGATCTACCAAGTCTTCAGCACAGAATTTACCATGCAATAATTCGCTGGAAAGAAGGATATTTTTAGTCCCCTCTTCAACAAATTTGTTTGCCGATCTTAAAGTGATCTTTGTTCCTTCTTCAGCAAGAACTTTACCACTATCCGCATCGATCAAATCATTAGAAAGCTTTAAGCCTTTAAAAGCACTCGGATCAAAGGCCGTTTTCCATCCTTTTTTATGCTTTTTATAACTTACTTTTCCGTAGAAAGTATCGAGAATATCTTTAGGGGACAAACCAACGGCATCTTCAGCAGAAAGAACTTCTTGATTCTTAGCTGCTTCTGCACGTCTAACCGCGGTCTCTTCATTATCAAGACACATTAAGAACGTTGTAATTGGGAGCTTCCGGCGACGATCAATCCGCACATGCATCGCATCCTTGGCATCAAATTCAAAATCAAGCCATGAACCGCGATAAGGAATCACGCGCGCTGCATAAAGGAACTTACCTGATGAATGGGTCTTACCCTTATCATGATCGAAGAAAACACCCGGTGAACGGTGCATCTGGGATACAATAACACGCTCTGTCCCGTTAATAACAAAAGTGCCGTCTTCCGTCATCAAAGGCATATCGCCCATGTAAACGTCTTGCTCTTTGATGTCACGAATAGATCGCGTGCCTGTGTCTTCGTCCTGGTCCCAAACAACAAGACGAAGCGTTGCCTTCAGCGGAGCTGCAAATGTAGCGCCACGCTGTTGACACTCATCAACGTCGTATTTTGGTTGACCCAAGTCATAATTAACGAACTCTAGCTGGGCTCTGTTAGAAAAATCTTCAATTGGGAAGATCGAGCTCAGCGTCTCTTGAAGTCCAACATTCTCACGCTTATCCATCGGGACATCGATTTGCAAAAAAGCATCATAAGATTTTTTCTGGACCTCAATGAGGTTCGGCATAGATGCCACCTCACCAATTCGTCCAAAACTCTTACGAATTCTTTTTCGACCGGTAAATGATAGATTCACGTTAGCTATTTGCTTACTCATAGAATACCTGCACTTCAGTAGACGCCAAATTCATGTTGTACGTTATGTACAATTCAAAGAGAAGAGCAACCCATTGAAAATCAACAGGCTGCCCTTATCAAAAGAAAAATTACTTCAACTCAACAGTCGCGCCAGCGCCTTCGAGTGCAGCTTTAATCTTTTCTGCTTCGTCCTTAGCAACACCTTCTTTTACAGCTTTAGGTGCAGCTTCAACGAGTTCTTTCGCTTCTTTCAGGCCAAGACCTGTAATCGTGCGAACTTCTTTAATCACGTTGATTTTTTTATCGCCAACGCTTGCAAGAACAACATCAAATTCGTCCTTTTCAACAGCAGCAGCAGTATCACCACCAGCAGCGGCAGCAACAGCAACAGGAGCTGCAGCAGAAACGCCCCATTGCTCTTCTAGAAGTTTGCTAAGATCAGCAGCTTCTAGCACAGTTAGTTTAGAAAGCTCATCAGCAATCTTTTGAATATCAGCCATTAGTTATCTCCATCTAAATTTAGTAACGATCTTGTGGTTAGCTTTTGCTTGAATACGCATGTAAAACGCGGGCAACTTGTGTCGCTGGTGCACTAAGAACACGCGCGATTTTCGTAGCAGGTGCTTGTATAACACCAACCAACGTACCGCGAAGTTCATCAAGCGAAGGTAACTTCGCTAATGCATTCACTTCATCTTTGCTCAACACTCTACCAGAAAGAACACCACCAAGAATTTCAATTTTGTCGTTCGACTTTGCGAAGTCTGCAGTAACTTTTGCCGCAGCCACAGGGTCAACAGAACTTGCAATTGCAGTCGGTCCAGAAAAGAGTGGCTCGATGCCATCTACTTTTGCTTCTCTAACAGCAATTTTTGTAAGTCTGTTCTTTGTGACGCGGAAGTTAGCACTCACTTCCCTAAGCTTTGAACGCAAGTCAGTCATCTCAGCAACAGTCATGCCGCTGTGTTTCACCACAACAACAAGAGTTTTATTCTGGAACGTATCTTGCAGCGCTTTGACCACTTCAGTTTTTTGCGATCGATGCACTCTCATCTCCATCACTATGCGATACCTAAGTATCGCGCTTATTGCAGCAGTTAAAAACTGCCACTTACGACCTGTCCATAAGCAGACAGAGAAAACTCTTTTGCTCGTCTCATGCAGGATATTTAAGCCGAAGCACCTACAGTCTTGGACAGAAACTTGGGCTACAACTAAAAGTGATAACCCAAACCTTCTATTTTTTAAACGCCGGTTTCAGAAGCCTGCAGCTTAAGGCCTGGCCCCATTGTTGAACTGATACTCACAGATTTAACGTACGTACCTTTCGTTCCAGAAGGCTTCACTCTTACAAGCTCATCCACAAGGAATCGAATGTTTTGCACAATTTTATCTTTAGAGAAGCTCACTTTACCAACGCCCGCATGAATAATACCCGTTTTTTCTGTACGGTATTCAATCTGACCTGCTTTAGCCGTTTTTACAGCAGCTTCAACATCTGCAGTAACAGTACCAAGCTTTGGATTTGGCATAAGACCTTTTGGCCCCAATACACGAGCCACACGACCAACAACACCCATCATATCAGGCGTTGCAATACAGCGATCAAAAGGCATCTCGCCTTTTTGAATCTGCTCTGCTAAGTCTTCAGCTCCGACAATATCAGCACCGGCAGCTTTCGCAGCTTCTGCTTTTGCATCTCTTGCAAATACAGCAACACGAACAGACTTACCCGTACCATTCGGCAATGAAATCATACCGCGAAGATTTTGCTCAGCTTTACGAGGGTCAACACCCAAACGAACAGCAATATCAATCGTCTCGTCGAATTTCGCTTTTGAGCCGGATTTAATCATCTCAACAGCTTCATCTACAGTATAAAGCTTATTGCGTTCAACTTGTGCGTATGCCGCTTTAATTCTTTTTCCTAATTTTGCCATCGTTCTATTCCACCACCTTAAGGCCCATTGAACGGGCAGAACCAGCAATCATCAATGCAGCTGCATCAATGTCATTCGCATTAAGATCCGCTTTTTTATGCTCAGCGATCTCACGAACTTGTTGCATTGTAACTTCACCAACAGTATTACCGCGACCTGGCTCCTTAGAACCCTTGGCCAATTTAGCAGCTTTCTTCAAAAAGAAAGATGCAGGCGGCGTCTTTGTAATGAATGTAAATGTTCTATCTGCATAAGCTGTAATAATTACAGGAATCGGCATACCTTTTTCAAGATCTTGCGTCTTCGCGTTAAACGCCTTACAAAATTCCATGATATTAAGACCACGTTGTCCCAACGCAGGCCCTACAGGCGGAGAAGGGTTTGCCGCCCCTGCCTTAATCTCAAGCTTTATATAACCAACTACTTTTTTTGCCATTTTATCCTACTAAGTCTTGCGTGGTTCGGCCCCATGCCTTCCACAAAAGATTAGAACCAATTAGTCTGTACTTTTCTCAACCTGAGAAAATTCAAGCTCAACTGGCGTCGCACGACCGAAGATCGTTACCGATACTTTCAAACGCGCTCTCTCTTCGTCAATTTCTTCAACCACACCATTAAATGATGCGAATGGTCCATCACTGACACGAACTTGCTCACCAACCTCAAATGCAATCGACATCTTAGGCTTCTCAGCACCTTCTTTCATGCGCTCAAGAACACGCTCAGCTTCCTTGTTAGGAACTGGCGTTGGACGACTTCCAGACCCCAGAAAGTCTGAAACCTTTGGAGTATCCTTGACGAGATGCCAAGCTTCATCCGTCATTTCCATTCGAATCAAAATATACCCAGGATAAAAGCGGCGTTCAGTGCTCACTTTTTCACCCTTCTTCATTTCAACCACTTCCTCGGAAGGGACTAAAATCTGGTCGAATTTATCGCGAATGTTTTGTTTTTCAGCACGCTCTAAAATTGACTCTGAAACCTTAGCCTCAAATCCAGAATAAACATGCAAAATATACCAACGTAAAGCCAATTTATGCTCCAAGGCCAAGAATCTTCTTAATCATATAAGCAAGAGACTGATCAACAACAAAGAAATATAACATTGCAAAAACCGCCAGCATAAGCACCATAATCGTTGCAACTGTCGTTTCTTTTCGTGAAGGCCACGTCACTTTACCAATTTCATGACGAACCTGTCTTACAAACTGCGCAGGGCTTGATTTAGCCATAGTCAATCCGATCTCTCGTTCCCGTACATATGTTAGGCTGCGTATTCTGCATTTATCCTAAGAGGATGTCTACAAAAAAATTGCAAACTTGCGAAATATATTATCAGCTAACTTAAATTACTTAAACTTGAAGGATGCCACCAACAAGAAACAACACTCTCAAATTAAAAACACCCAACCAATATTTCTAAGTACGGGGCAACTTAAAAAGCTACCCCATCTCATTCAAAATACTGGCAGGAGCGGAGGGTCTCGAACCCACAACCTCCGGTTTTGGAGACCGGCGCTCTACCAATTGAGCTACACTCCTAAACTGAGCCGATAGAGTTATTTAACCCTAATCGTTAATTTTTGATACGACACCGGCACCAACGGTACGGCCAC
>CAYGJW010000022.1:0-15663 GCA_964350415.1 uncultured Alphaproteobacteria bacterium | reverse complement strand
GTCCTAGGCCTCTAGACGATGGGGACTAGCAAGCAAGGATTTTTTAACCGGAATTGCCATAAAAAGCAAGCGTTAAATGCAAAAAAGTCTTAGAATCTTTTTCTACAAGCATCGAGTGGCCCGAGCAGAGAGTGATTGGTACGTGTTAAAAGCAGTTGAAAAGTCAGAAATTATGCAGCGAATCTCTGTTGTGTTGCCGCTGTCTCATGCGGGTGTTTATGATTATAAACTTTCGCCGGAAAGTACGCCGCCTGTGGGGTCGGTCGTGCGTGTGCCGTTTCAAAGGCGTTCACTGATTGGTGTTGTCTGGGATTACGTTGATCCTTTGAAAGATGAGATGAAGCTGCGTGCTGTCGATGAATGCTTGGAGAATGTGGTTGTCTCTCCTGAACTTCAGGAGCTTGTTCGTTGGGTGGCCTCTTATTATTGCGCGCCCCTAGGCGCCGTTCTAAGAATGGTTATGCCTGTGCCGACGGCCTTTGATCCTGTAGCGCCAAAAATAGGTGTTCAGCTGGCAGAGAACTGGCAAGCAGCTTGGCAGGATGTAAAGCAAACAGCGCAGCGCCATGCGGTGGTTGAAACGATGCAAGAATCCGTCGTTTACAAAGCCTCAGTTATTGCGGATAAAGCTGGGGTTGGGGTGTCCGTTCTTAAAACTTTAGAGAAGTCGGGAGTGCTGACATCAGGGTTAATGCAAGAGATTTCTGATGGCGAGATCGTTTATAGCTTAAAGGTTTTAGAAAGTCTGAACCAAGACCAAAAACATGCGGCAGATGCCTTGTGTAATTCTGTAAAGGTTGGTGAATTTAAGCCCTGGTTGTTGGATGGTGTGACCGGATCCGGTAAAACGGAGGTTTATTTTGAGGCGGTTGCTGAGGCGCTTCGGCAAGGTAAGCAGGCATTGGTTTTAATACCAGAGATTGCCTTGACCCGGCAATGGCTTGAGCGTTTTGAACGGCGTTTTGGTGTGATGCCGACCCAGTGGCATTCAAAGCTCAGTCCTGGTCAACGTAAGAAAAATTACAGAACACTCATGGCCGGCCAAGCACGCGTTGTTGTGGGGGCGCGCTCAGCGTTGTTTCTGCCTTATAAAAATCTCGGCGTTGTGATTGTTGATGAGGAGCATGAGCCTTCCTATAAGCAAGAGGAAGGTGTGCGTTATAATGCGCGAGATGTTGCGGTCATGCGTGCAAAATTTGAAAAATTCCCCGTTGTGTTGGCAACGGCAACACCATCGATTGAAACTTATTACAACGTTAAGGCGGGCAAATATGGGCATTTGGTGCTGAAGGCCCGCTTTAAAGCGGCTCAGTTGCCCGAGATTTCTTGTATTGATCTAAGAAAAAATGCACCGGGCGCAGGGCGCTGGATTGCCGCGCCATTAGTGAAGGCGGTTTCAGAAAGTCTGGAGCGAGGGGAGCAGTCGCTGCTGTTTTTAAATCGTCGGGGATTTGCGCCCTTAACGCTATGTGGGGCCTGCGGTCATCGGTTTATGTGTGACCATTGCTCGGCTTGGCTTGTGGAGCATAAATCGCGTAACCGGCTGGTGTGCCATCATTGCGGTATCGCCCAGCCCTACCCAGAGGTTTGTCCTGAATGCGACGCAGAAGGGTCGCTAAAGCCTTGTGGTCCTGGGGTTGAGCGCATTACCCAGGAAATCAAACAGATTTTTCCCCAGGCGCGCACAGCCTTAATGTCCAGTGATGTTCTGAAGACAACGGAGCAAATGGAGCAGTTGATTGTGGATATCCTAGAGCGAAAAGTTGATATTATTATTGGCACCCAAATGGTGGCAAAAGGCCATCACTTTCCGCACTTAACTTGTGTTGGGGTGATTGATGCGGACGCTGGGTTGTCTGGTGGTGATTTACGGGCGAGCGAAAAAACTTTTCAGCTGTTGTATCAGGTGACAGGGCGCGCTGGTCGCTCTGAACGGCCAGGCCGGGCTTTTATACAAACCTATCAGCCAGAGCGTCCACTGCTAAAAGCAATTGCTGCGCTTGACCGTGAGGCTTATATGCGGGAGGAACTTGCAGAAAGGCAAGAAGCTCAGATGCCGCCGTTTGGCCGTTTGGTTGCATTTATTTTCTCTGGGGAAGAGCAGATGGAAGTAAAAAACTTTGCCGATGCCTTTGTTGCAAAAGCCCCTCATGATTTGGAGGGGGTTGAAATTTACGGTCCGTCGCCTGCGCCGATTTCATTCTTGCGCGGTCAGTACCGATTCCGGGTGCTTATGCAAGTTGCCCAACATTTGATGTCGCAAAAAATCATCCAGTTTTGGATGCAGCAACTTGCTGTTCCCAGAAATATTCAGCTGCGAGTGGATGTAGATCCCTATAATTTTTTATAGTATTATGAGAATAGTATTGTGTTTTTTTAGGAGTGATGATGCGTCAATTAATATTTAGCAAGCCTTTGGTGTTTGTTGTTCTTGTTTTAATGAGTATTTCTATTTGTTCTGATGTTCAGGCCGGTGAAACGAACGTTGTAGTTTCTGGTGATTTTGAAAAAAGTATATCTTCTATGGGGTCATCTTCACAGATTGAAGTTGTTAAGGATGTTGAGCAAATCACTTCTGATAAAGGTTGGTTTGGGCAAGCCTGGGATCAAGTGTGCTCATTGCCAGCGCGATTATTTCGAAAAATAGGTTTATTGTTTTTGGGTAAAAACCCACCAAAAGTTCATTATCCTAAAGTTTCATTTTGGTTTTTGAGTATTGCTGCAGAATGGGGGGATGACGTTGCTCAGTCGGAGCTTGGCTTTGCTTATGGCCAAGGGTTAGGGGTAGAAAAAGATGCTGCCAAGGCATTAGAGTGGTCCCGAAAAGCGTCTGATTCTGGTAATGCTGGGGCTTCAATAAATCTTGGGAATGCGTATTGGTTTGGAAATGCTGTTGAGCAAAACGATGCCGAGGCAGTGAGGCTTTGGAAGGTCGCTGCAGATCAAGGGTTTCACGGTGCTTTAAATAATTTGGGTCTTGCTTATCGTCTTGGTCGTGGTGTTGAACAAGACTATGAGAAGTCTATCAAGCTTTTTGAGCAGGCTGTTGAAAAAGGAAGCGTAGTTGCATTGGTCAACCTTGGTCAGGTTTATCACTTTGGTTATGGGGTGCCAGTAGATGTTGCTAAGGCCACGGAGTGGTGGAAAAAAGCAGCTGAAGCTGGTGTTGCAGAGGGGCAGAAAAACCTTGGATTAGCGTACTGGCTTGGTGAAGGTATAGAGCAAGATGATGCTGAAGCTGTTAGACTCTGGAGAGATGCTGCAGATCAAGGATACCATAATGCCTTAAATAACTTGGCTTTTGCTTATCGTTTAGGTCGCGGCGTTGAACAAGGCGATGAGAAGTCTATTAAGATTTTTGAGCAAGCAGCTGAAAAAGGAGACGTTGATGCAATGGTCAATCTTGGTCAGGTATACCATTTTGGTTATGGAGTAAAGCCAGATGCTGTTGCAGCTGTGAAGTGGTGGAAGCAAGCTGCTGAGGCTGGGCATGCAGAGGGGCAGAACAGTCTTGGGGCGGCTTACCGGATTGGTTATGGTGTTGAAAAGAGCGAAGCTAAGGCTTTCGCGCTTTTTCTTCAAGCAGCTGAGGCAGGGCATACAGAAGCGATGAACAATCTGGGAGAGGCTTACTGGTTTGGCCAAGGTATTAAAGAGGATACGGTTGAGGCTGTGAAGTGGTGGAGGCAAGCAGCTGAAGCAGGATATGCAGAGGCTATGAATAGTCTGGGTGCGGCTTACTGGCTTGGGCGTGGGGTGGAGAAGGATGATGTTAAAGCTGTTGAGTTCTATCGTCAGGCGATTGAAAGAGGAAATGTACAGGCTCTTGCTAATTTGGGAAATGCCTATTGGTTTGGTCGCGGTGTTAAGCGAGATTCTGATGAGGCTTCAAGATTGTGGAAGCTTGCTAAAGACCAAGGGCATGAAGGTCCATTCGAGGGGATTAAGAAAAATGGTTTGGGTGATTAGTTCCTGTGCTGATCGCAAGGACTCCAGAGCGCTGAGGATTTAATCGCTTTCGCTAGATGTAGATTCCTATAATTTTTTATGATTAAATAATCCTTAATGGTGTTTATACGTTTAAGGAAGGTCTTTGGTATGAAAAAAATATGGTTTTTCTTGTTGATTTTCTTTGTATTACCCTCGAATGCGTCGATGGCATCTCAGCCTAGTGAAAAAATCCCGGGGTTTGATTTGAACAGTACGTCATTCGATAGTATGGAATTAGGCTCTGGATTTGATAGTATGGAATTAGGTCCTGGTGGTTCTACTGAAAGCATGGACATGGGCTTTGATTTGGATAGCAAGTCCGCTGAAGAGCTTTACCAAAATGCAGTAGATCTTGAAGTAAGAAATGGTCCATTAGACGAGATTGCAATACTTTACTATTTATCAGCGTCAAAGGGGTTTGCAGAGGCTCAGTATAGGGTGGGGTATACATTCTTTCTTGCTAAAGAATATAATAGTGCCAAGCCATGGCTTCAAAAAGCTTCAAATCAGGGGCTCATAGATGCTTGGCTCTTGCTGACCAAAATATGCAAAATGCTAAGACAAAGATAGGGGCTGTCTATAAGTTTAAGGAAGGTTTTTGGTATGAAAAAATTATGGCTTTGTTTATTGGTTTGTTCGGTGCTAGTCCCGAGTGCATTGAAAGCATTCCAACCTGATGAAAAAAAAACGTGCTTTGATTTGAACAGCGCGTCATTTGATGCGATGGAATTAGATCTTAGTGCTTCTGTTGAGAGCATGGATGTGGACTTTGACCTGGATAGCAGGTCCGCTGAAGAACTTTACGAAAACGCAGTAAATCTTGAGGCAGAAAATAGCGAATCAGATGAGGTTGTAGGGCTTTATTTTCTTGCTGCCGCGAAGGGGTGTGCAGCGGCACAGTACAAGGTTGGGCATACGTTTTATGCCGCAGGGAATCACGATCAGGCTTTGACATGGCTTAAACAGGCCAGCAACCAGGGGCACGCAGATGCAAGGAGCTTGCTAAGAAAAATGTATGCAAAGCCCACAAAAGATAATCATTTTAGTATTCAATAAATTCTTTTTTAAGCTTCTGATCATCGTGCGTATTCTTGGTCTTTATGGTCAGAACTGGGTGCGTCATAAGACGATCTGATATAGAGAAAAACTTCCCGTATGGTCGCTTTTTTAAAATAATCCGGATTGTGCTTGAAAGGTGTGTCTTAGCTATGGTACACCAACAGAGATTTAAGAATAAGCGTCAATCAAATAAGGCGTTAAATTAAAGAACAGAGGGGGGCAGGAGTCTATGTCTATGTTGGTTCGTAAACCGACCGTTCTTGCTGGACGATATGCACGTGCTACTTATGATCTCGCTGCGAAAAGCGGTGAAGTTGATAAGGTTATGCAAGACCTTTCTGTTTTTAAAACAGCCCTTGATGACGTGAAGGGATTCCGTGACGCACTCACAAATCTTTACTTCCCTAGAGTTCAACAAGAAGCGCTTTTAGACAGTGTCTTAGATAAGATTAAAGCAGCAAAGATAACGCGTAATCTTATTGATACCTTGCTTCAAAACCGCCGTATTGGTTTGCTTTACAGTGTTTATGCAAGCTATGAACTGCACCTGATGCAGCTTAAAGGCATTGTTCGGGCAGAAGTTCGCAGTGCACGAGATTTAAGCGATGTGCAGAAACAACAGATTGCCGAGTCACTGAAAGAGCGGCTTAAAAAAGATATTGAGCTAAAATGTAAAGTTGATCCATCGCTTATTGGTGGTATGGCTATTATTGTTGGCTCAAAAATGATCGATAACTCGATACAATCAAAAATCAACAGATTATATCACTTCATGAGAGGGGCTAGCTGATGGAAATTCGCGCAGCAGAAATTTCTGATGTTCTAAAGAAACAGATCGCAGCATTTGATACAGGCGCTGAGGTTAGTGAGGTTGGTCAGGTCCTTTCAGTGGGGGATGGTATCGCCCGTGTTTATGGGCTTGATAAAGTGCAGGCAGGTGAGATGGTTGTCTTCCCTGATGGCACGCGCGGCATGGCATTGAACCTAGAGGTCGATAATGTTGGTGTCGTTATCTTCGGAAGTGACCGTGGTATTCGTGAAGGCGATATTGTTAAGCGTACGCAAAGTATTGTTGATGCACCTGTTGGTTATGGGTTGCTGGGTCGTGTTGTTGATGGTCTTGGTAATCCAATTGACGGTAAGGGCGAGCTTAAAGGCGTCGAGCGTAAGCAGGTAGAGGTGAAAGCCCCAGGAATTATCCCTAGGCAATCGGTTTGTGAACCGGTTCAAACAGGTTTGAAATCTGTTGACAGTCTTGTTCCAATTGGCCGTGGTCAACGGGAATTGATTATTGGTGATCGCCAAACAGGTAAGACCTCGGTTGCTCTGGATGCGATCCTGAATCAAAAGAAAGCTAATGAGGGTTCTGATGAGTCCAAAAAGCTTTATTGTATTTATGTTGCGATTGGGCAAAAACGTTCAACGGTTGCTCAAATCGTAAAAACGTTGGAAGAGCGCGGCGCGCTTGAATACACAATTGTTGTTGCTGCGACAGCTTCTGAATCAGCCCCATTGCAGTTTTTAGCTCCTTATGTTGCCTGCACAATGGGTGAGTATTTCCGTGATAATGGGATGCATGCTCTGATCATTTATGATGATCTGTCAAAGCAAGCCGTTGCTTATCGTCAGATGTCGTTGCTCTTGCGTCGTCCTCCAGGTCGTGAAGCATACCCTGGTGACGTTTTCTATTTGCATTCACGTTTACTAGAGCGTGCTGCGAAGTTGAATGATACGCTGGGCGGTGGTTCATTAACGGCACTACCAATTGTTGAAACGCAAGCAGGCGATGTTTCTGCATACATTCCAACCAATGTGATTTCAATTACCGATGGACAGATCTTCCTAGAAACAGAGCTTTTCTACAAAGGTATTCGTCCTGCGATTAATGTTGGTGTCTCTGTAAGTCGTGTTGGTTCTGCAGCGCAAATTAAAGCAATGAAACAGGTTGCAGGAAGTATCAAGCTTGATCTTGCGCAGTATCGTGAGATGCTTGGTTTTGCACAGTTTGCTTCTGATTTGGATGTATCAACCCAAAGGTTGCTTGATCGTGGTGGTCGCTTGACTGAACTGCTTAAGCAAGCTCAGTACAGCCCTTTAGCGGTTGAAGAACAAGTCGTTTCAATTTTCGCTGGGGTCAGAGGGTACTTGGATAAAATACCTGTCGGTGATGTTCTGCGCTTTGAAAGTTCGCTTCTTACAAGTGTTAAGGCGCAAGCGCCTGAGGTTCTTGAAGAAATTAGACGTGAGCAGAAAATTTCTGATGATCTTGATAAAAAATTAGCAGACTTTGTTTCAAAATTTGCTGAGAACTTTGTCTAAAGCTGAAGAGGGCGTATTACCATGCCGAGTTTGAAGGATCTAAGAATACGGATCAACAGCGTTAAGGCCACGCAGAAAATTACTTCAGCCATGAAAATGGTTGCAGCTTCTAAATTGCGTAAGGAGCAGGAACGTGTCGAAGCGTCCAGATCATACGCTGCAAGGCTTTCAAGCGTTGTTGCAACAATGTCTGGGCGTATGAAGCAAACACAAGATCTTGCTCCAGAGCTTTTAGTTGGTCGCCAGGAAAAATCGAGCTGTCATCTCTTTGTTATTGTGAGTTCTGACCGTGGTTTATGTGGGGGCTTTAATACGGCACTTGCACGTACCCTAAAAGCTCAGCTTGATAAGATGATTGCTCAAAATCAAGATTTCAAAATTTACTGTGTTGGTAAAAAAGGCCGTGATCTTTTAACACGTGAATATGGCACGCATATTTTCAAAACAATTGATTTGGTTGGTCTGAAAAGATTTGATTTTAGGGACATTGAACCAATGGCTGATGAGGTTATCTCTCTATTCCAACAAGGGAAAATTGATAGCTGCAGTGTTGTTTTTAGTCTTTTTGAATCTGTCATTTCTCAGGTGCCAACAACACAAAGTTTGATTCCTTTTGAGAGCCGCCACGGAGAGGCGACAGGAGAGTCTGAGACAGGTGCTCTTTATATCTATGAACCAGACAGGGAAGCGATGCTTCAGCAGACTTTGGTGCATAATATAACAACGCAGCTTTATATCGCAGTGCTTGAAAGCAGGGCGAGTGTGCATGGTGCTCGGATGAGTGCGATGGATAATGCGTCACGAAATGCAGGCGAGATGATTGATGATTTATCGCTTAAATATAACCGTATGCGCCAAGCTTGTATTACCAGAGAGCTGATCGAGATTATCTCGGGTGCAGAAGCCGTTTAACTACATTGATAAGAACTGAGTCAGGGGAATGCTATGAGTGTTAAAAGTGTCGGACATGTCACACAAATTATTGGGGCCGTTGTTGATGTTCAGTTTGATGACCATTTACCGGAAATTTTGAATGCATTGAATCTGCAGCATGAAGGGAAGACCCTTGTCCTGGAAGTTGCTCAGCATTTAGGTGAAAGTACTGTACGGACGATTGCCATGGATACGACGGAAGGTCTTGTTCGCGGAACAGAAGTTACAGATACAGGTGAGGCGATTTGTGTTCCTGTTGGCCCTGAAACATTGGGCCGGATCATGAACGTTGTAGGCGAGCCGATTGATGAACGCGGTCCTATAAAAACCAAAGGTAAGTTGCCGATTCATCGTCCTGCACCAGAGTTTGTTGATCAATCAACGGAAACTGAAATTCTTCGTACGGGAATTAAGGTTATTGACCTTCTCGCGCCTTATTCTAAAGGTGGTAAGGTAGGTCTATTTGGTGGTGCCGGTGTTGGTAAAACCGTTTTGATTATGGAATTGATTAACAACGTCGCGAAAGCGCATGGTGGTTACTCTGTTTTTGCGGGTGTTGGTGAGCGGACCCGTGAGGGGAATGATCTGTATCACGAGATGATTGATTCTGGGGTTATTGACCTTAAAGGTGACCAGTCCAAGGCAGCTCTTGTTTATGGACAAATGAATGAGCCTCCAGGTGCCCGTGCTCGGGTTGCTTTATCAGGTTTGACTCAGGCTGAGTATTTCCGAGATCAAGAAGGCCAAGACGTTCTTTTGTTCATCGATAATATCTTCCGCTTTACACAAGCAGGTTCTGAGGTTTCTGCCCTTTTGGGACGTATTCCATCTGCTGTGGGTTATCAGCCGACTCTGTCTACGGATATGGGTGCATTGCAAGAGCGGATTACGACAACGAAAAAAGGATCGATCACCAGTGTTCAGGCCATTTACGTTCCTGCCGATGATTTGACAGATCCCGCCCCTGCTGCGTCATTTGCTCACTTGGATGCGACAACGGTTCTTAGTCGTCAGATTGCAGAGCTTGGTATCTACCCTGCGGTTGATCCGTTGGACTCAACGTCCAGGATTCTTGATCCGCGGATTGTAGGCGAGGAGCATTACGAAGTGACGCGGAGTGTCCAGAAGGTATTGCAAACGTATAAGTCTTTACAAGACATTATCGCTATCTTGGGAATGGATGAGCTTTCTGAGGAAGATAAGCTTGTTGTAGCAAGGGCCCGTAAGATTCAGCGCTTCCTTTCCCAGCCTTTCCATGTTGCAGAAGTATTTACAGGGATGCCAGGCGTTTTGGTTGACCTTGATGATACAATCAAAGGCTTTAAAGGGATTGTTGATGGTGAGTATGATCACATTCCGGAATCAGCATTCTATATGGTTGGTTCCATCGATGATGTTATCGCAAAATCACAAAAAATGGCGGCTGAAGCAGCTGCAGCGTAAGCTTTATGAGCGCGAGCAAAAAGGTAGGTAAGGCATGGAGAGTACAAAAACAGTCCAGCTTGAGGTTGTGATGCCTGAAGGGTCCATCCATCAAGGTCCAGCAACGATGGTTGTTATTCCAAGTATGGCTGGTGATATGGGTGCTCTTCCTCTGCATAACCCTTTGCTCGCGCAATTAAGACCGGGTGTGGTTGAAGCACACTTGCTGGGCGGCAAGGTGAAAAAATTCTATGTTAGTGGCGGTATTGCAGAAGTCTTAGAAGAAAGAGTAAGCATTTTAAGCCAGGAAGCTATTGCGGAAGATCAGCTTGATTTAGAGAAGCTGAATGCAAAACAAGCTGACTTAGAAGCGATGATTGAGGCATCTGAGAAACCATCAGAACACCTTAATGTAGAGCTTGAGCGCTTGAAGACGTTTATTGATTTGCTTGGTAAAAAATAAAACGTTTCATATTATGTTTCGTTTGTTAACTGTTTCTTAACTTTTGATGTTTAGCTTAAAACCATAAGTAATTCTTATGGGGGAAGGCTATGAATAAAAGTAAACATTGGAACATTGAAGATATCTCTTGGCAACAGTTCAGACCTGATCTTGTTGACCCAGGACTTTTAAAACTCATTAAAACAGCAAGTGTGGTTGAGGAAAATGCCCCGGCTTATGCAGAGCATTTAGCTCGGTTGTTTCCTCATGATCAAGTGATGCAAGACCAGTTTCGTGTTTGGGCGGAAGAAGAAGTTCAGCACGGAGAAACGCTAGGAAGATGGGCTGAAATGGCAGACCCAAGCTTTAATTTCCGCGAGAGTTTTGAAGCCTTTCAACAAGGCTATCAGATTCCTAATAATGAAGACCAGTCGCTTCGAGGATCCTTGACGGGCGAGATGATTGCTCGCTGTGTTGTTGAAACGGGGACCAGTACGTATTACACGGCCTTAGGGCAGTCAGCTCAGGAGCCTGTACTTAAGGAGATTTGTAGGCGTATTGCTGCCGATGAGTTTCGTCATTACAAATTATTTTATAAAACAATGAAAGAATGCAGGAAACATGAGAATTCAAATCTTATAAGAAGGCTCTGGGCCGCGATTGATCGAATCTCAGAGGTTGATGATGAAGAGATGACTTTTGCTTACCATGCCACGAATATTAAAGACCGGCCTTATGATATCGAACAATGTGGTAAGGAGTATATTGGGCTTGCTTATCAGTATTATAGGCCGGAACATTTAGAGCGTATGGTTGCGATGATTTTGAAAGCTGTTGGTGTTTCTTCTCAAGGCAGGTTGCACAAGTTTGCACATAAATTGGCTTGGCGGCTTATGCAAAGGCGTCTTGCAAAATATTCAAATGAACAGCAGTTAAAAGCTTCTTAAAAAAAAGCCAGTCATCCATGGATGACTGGCTTAGAGAATAAGTCTAAATATGCTTATTTCTTACGCTTCTTCATTAACTTTTTTGCATCCGCACAAACATCTCTTGGGGTGACTGCGTTGCTCCCCATAATTTTTCGGGCAATTGGCGCGAAAATTCCATAAAGCTTTGCGTTTGTCTGGTTTCTTTTAAAGCCTTTGCTAAGCGTTGAAAGGTCTTCACCATGGTGTCCAAGTTCCCAGCAAAGCCTTAGAAGGCTGCTTGCAGTTTGAGCATGATTAATTGAAGTACGTTCAAAATCAACAAGTGAAACTTTTTTGCTTTTCTTATCATACATCACATTACGGTTCATGATGCCTGTGTGGCAGATGCGTGCGCGATCAAACTGAGCTGCAATTTGGCAAACCTTGTAGAAAATATATGTCTTTTCCGCGTTTGACAATTTACGAATATAATTTAGAGACTTTCCAGGCACTGTGCTCAGTGCAACAGCATTGCTTTTTTTCTTTTTTGAAGGTTTAGAGTGTTTGTGCTTAGGGCCTTGCTTTGATTTTTTTGATGTTTGAACGGCCTTACACTTGGGCACATTGCGGATTCGTTTGTTTTTGTTTGCTGCTTTATAAAAATCGAGCTCTTTTTTTGTTTGCTCTGCCGCTTTGGAATTGTTGGAGTAGAATTTAACAAAACTACCACCTTTGCATAAATAGCAGGTTGCACCACCATCAAATTGAACAAATTGTTCTGTGGTGAATTTTTTTCTTCCAACTGTAACAGTCTTTGGAATTAGGAAAGTGATATGTGGTTGCTGGCCTTGATTGCGGGCAGTAGGTGTGTGTGTCTTTTGGCAAACCCAGTTTGCGCGCAGGTCTTTTGTTGGTAGTGCGACAGTAGAAAGAATAATGACATAGCTAACTTTGTTTGATAAGTAATTAACTGCAGCTGGCAGGCCTTTATTCGAAATAAGTGGGTCTGCAATATTTTGAGGAATATAAGCACTATCAAACTGTCCTGCTTTAGTTTTTTTGAGGAAGCTATTGATCGTTGGCGTTGTTTTAAAACACGTTCCTTTTTCTGCGGGTCGCGACCCTGAATTATTAATCCCATTATAATCAGAGGTTTGTTTGCTTAGTTTTGTAACATCAGGATACTTGCTAATGCTCGTTGGTCTCGCACCTTGTTTTGCCAACTTATGGCTGAAGAACCCTGTGCCGCAGTTTAAAACCAGAGCTTTTTCGCCATGGTGATTAATATGAAGCTCTTTAAGCTTTTCTTCTAGAAGCTTCCAAGTCTTGTCTGCTTGGGCTCGGGCTTGCTTAAGTTTTTTGTCTTTTACAGGAATATAAAGACCGGTAAAAGCTTTGCTCCTTTGGGCTGCTGCCGCTTTTTTCTGAGTACTTAGAATCGTTTTTGTTGAGATTGAGGCTGCACCCGCATTTGTAAATGCGATGGAAATTATAAACAGGGTTAGAAAACTAAGAGTATTACGCATAGAAGGCTCCTTTAAAATGAGGTGGTATTGATATCATGTAATCAATATAACGTCAATATTGGTGAAAAGTAATGGGGCTGTTCAAAAGAACGACCCCATGTAAAAATGATCTTAGTCGTTTTTTAAATATTGTTTAAGCTTGTTAGGTGAGGTTATGCCTTTATCTAAAATCAGCTTCGCAATGGGCTTGGCAAAGCCATATTCATCTGATTTGCGGAAGTGAATGCGGGGTGCATTTTTGTTGCGGCATTTGTTTTGATAATTCATTATTTCCCACGTAAGTCTTAACAAGGGCTCAGTTGTTTGCTTTTTTGTTGTATCCGCACATTCAAAATCAATAAGGCTGACTTTTCCGGTTTTTTTATCATACATAGTATTACGTCTATTCACTGCACCGTGTGTTATATTCTTTTTTTCGAAGTCACACAGCACCAGGTTAACCATGCGGATAATATGGAAAAAGTCTTTCTTAGAGAGCTTACCTGCGTGGTTCAGTGATTTTCCTCTGACCTTGGTCGTTGCAATTGCTGAAAAGTCGCTATTATGTACGTAAGCAAGTTTTTTTGGGACGCCTTTCAGATTTGTTTTTGCTGCCTTTGTATAAAATTTATTTTCAACCTGAGGCGTTTCTTCAACTTCCTGACCACCAAGACTGGGTATATAGTATTTGATGAACGTATTGTTTGTGGCAAAAAAACAAACATTGCCGCCTTTGTCATGCTGAATAAGGCGTTCTGATGTAAATTTGGACTTACCAATTTTTAGGTACTTAGGGATTAAAAAGTATGTTTTTAGTTGGCTGTTCTGCCCAAGGTCGACTTGTTTTATTTTATCAACAGTACAGAAACGAAGGATTTTATTGCTGCGAGAAAAGTCCCTATTGCTCCGTGACTGAAGAATAATAAAGGGTACTTTGTCTGTAAGTGTGGTGACTAGGTTAATCAAAGTTGTATAGTCGGTTTTTTGAACAAAATGAGCGGGAATAACCATCCCGTCATATTCAAATTTCTTAACATTCTTTGCAAATCTAAGATAGTCCCCAACTCTTTTAAACCGAGGGAGTATTGCTTCTTTTTTTAAAGGTTTTTTGTTTTTACGGCGTAAATTTTCCCCAAGCTGAGATGCTTTTTCACCTTTGACGATAACAGTTACTTTCGCCAATTCATTGCTGAGTAAGAAGGATTGATTATAATCCTCAAACATTGCAAAGCGTAGATTCCTAGGTTTTATGCTATGATCTTTTAGGGTGTCTTTTAGGGCAGAAAAAGTCTTTTTTTCTTGTTTATCTTCAGCCTTTGATTTGCTTTTAGCATAGAGAGGAGCTTTTAATGTGGCTGGCGCGGCCTCAACGGAAATTCCGGAAAATAAAATTGTAATTGCTATGAGAAAAAAATGTAAGTATTTCACGCATGGGCCTCTTTGAGTAGTGTTTATAAAATGTCTTTTGTATGTATATCAATGCTATTGTCTTTTGTCAATACTGTTCTTTTCTTTGTCTTATTTTTTGGCTTATCAGTTTGTATTTTTTATGCTGTGCATGTTATTTATATATGAAATTTAGGGTTCTATGAGGGAGTTTTAGGGGTGTTATGGTTGAGTTTATTGAGTCAGCGCCGGCAAAGCTAAATTTGTTTTTGCATATAAAAGGAAAGCGTAAGGATGGATATCACTTGTTGGAGAGTGCTGTGCACTTTGTCGCGTTCGGAGATGTTTTAACATTCAAGCTGGATACAAAAACATCACTGCATGTGGTGGGGCCATTCGCCCAAGACGTTTCGGCGGAAGATAACCTCGTTTTGAAGGCCATCGATGCTTACAAAAAAGCACACCCTTTTGAACAGCATTTTAAGATTGTACTCGAAAAAAGGATTCCTGTTGGTGCAGGGCTTGGCGGAGGTACCGCAGATGCAGGCGCGACCCTTAGATTCCTACAGCGATACTTTAATAACCCTTTATCAAACAAAGAACTTGAGCAAGTCGCGGCATCCATTGGCGCTGATGGTGTGATGTGCTTGCGCTCTCATTTTGGTTTTGTATCCGGTGTAGGTGAAAAATTCATATCAATCCAAGACGAGTTTAAGGCGCATGTCGTGCTGATAAATCCGATGAAAAAATTGCTGACTCCGGATGTTTTTAGGCGCTTGAATCTGCCAGAAAATATATGTGATTCCGATACAGGGAAGGCGGTAGATTTGGAATTCTTAAAAACAACGTGTAATGATCTGCTGCCGCCGGCGCTTGAATTAGAGCCAGAGGTTAAAGCGATACTTGCCTGCTTTGAAAAAGAAATTAGCTGCCTTTTTGCCCGGATGTCTGGCAGCGGACCAACATGCTTTGGGTTGTTTGAAAAAGAAGCCTCCGCCACCCGTTTTGCAAGTAATATTCAAGATCAGCACCCTGAATGGTGGGTGCAAACAACACAGTTTTAAGCGGGCCTTGATAGGGCGAAAAAAGTCACTTTGGGTGCCTGATTTGACAAAGAAGTCAAAAGTGTTTAGGGTACATAATATTGTATGACTAAATAGTTTAGCTGTATTTATTTAAAATTAGAGTGGGGTCCCCCTGTTTTGCTTAGATGTTGGTTTGTTAGCCCTTAAGTAAAGCTTGTTATGTTTAGTGTTCGAAATATATCGCCAACGGCGCAAGGATTTTTAGCCTTGGGCATTTGGGCAACCTGTGCAACTTGCATTCAATTTATTAAAGATCTTCCTCAGTTTGAGGTGCTTTCCATTTCATTTTTCCTGGCTGCAGTGCTGGGATTTGCGACGCTTAAGCTGCTTAAAATCTGGCAAAGTATTCGCGGCATCCCCCTGGCAACGTGGTTGATTGTCGGTATAGGCGTTATTTTCTTTCAGTTTTTTTATGTCTTTGCCTTTAGTTATGCGCCGGCTGCAGAAGCGGATGTTATTATCTATCTATGGCCTGCCGTTGCTGTGGTTCTGTCCTCAATCTTTTTGAAATTCAAACTGAAGCTTCGTTATATTGTTGCTGTTATTTTGGGTGTCTTGGCTGTGCTTACACTTTCTGGTGGCTTTTCAGGTGCTGGATTTGGAAGCTTTGGTAT
>CAYGJW010000021.1:0-15770 GCA_964350415.1 uncultured Alphaproteobacteria bacterium | reverse complement strand
TGCATAGCCTTGCTTGGGATCTAAAAACTGAAGATAACGAAAGAGTATTTGATGGAAAATACACGCTTAAGGTGAATGCGAAGGATAGTAGAGGAGCTGAAATTAAAGCCCCTGACAAACGCGCATCAACGATCGATTCTGTCGTTGGATCAGATTCGATGGTGATCGGCGGCAAAGTGATTTCAATAGGATCAGGGATGAAATTCGGAAAGCCTGAAGCCGCAGCTGCAGCTTAGGGACAATAGACGGCAAAAATGCTTAAATATATTGGCTGTGTGCCAGTAAATAATGGGGAAGTAGTATGACTTATGAATCCGTAATGAATATTGGTAGAGATGTTGTTACAAGCGCAGGTAATGAAGCGGGGGCGCTTGCCCATAACTTATCACAAATGCAGGTTCCTGGTGCAAAAGCTCAGGAAGTCTTTCGGGTAACACGGATGCAAGGCGCCGATCGCGGTGGTGGTGCAGAAATGAATGTTGTCACACGAAATTCCGTGCAAGGGGGAATTGGCAAAGGCAAAGGCCCCATGGATACGGCGATTGAAGGAAAGGGATTTTTTCCCTCTGTCAAAGATCTTGGGGATTTGGACACTGGAAAAGTTGTTGGAACAAGGAATGGTACCTTCGGTGTTCAAGCTGATGATACTTTATTGAAAAATCAAGCTAATGAAATTCTACTTGTTAGGGATCTTCGTGGTGGTGTTGACGTGAATGCAAACGTTACTATTGCAGACCTTAAACCCTTTAATATGAGCTCTTTAGGCGGCATGGCCAGTGCATCAACAGCCGTTAGTATTTCTGCGAATTTGCCTTCCAGCGTTGCCAATGGTGTGATTCCAGAAGCAACAACCATTACTTCTTATGATAATTTGGGGGGGAAGCACAATATTGGAGTAAGTTGGGAAAAAACCAATGCAAATGAATGGAAAGCGACAATTTTAGACAAAGGTACTCCTGATACGCCAATTGATCCAGCAACAGTGATTCAAGAGGTCGAATTAAAATTTACAGATGGACAGTTAAGTGAAGTAGATGGAAGCACCGTATCAGGTAAAGTGAATACCACATTTGTTTATAATGGGGCAAACCAAGATATTGAATTTAATTTTGGGGCCATTGGTACGACCTCAGGTCTAAGACAATTTGACCATCAGTTTGTCTTGGATGACTCAAGACAAACAGGTGGGCGTGCTTATAGTTTTGTTCGTGAGTTTAAATTTGATGAACAAGGCGCTGGTGTTGTCCGGTATGATAATGGTTTTAAGGAGACCGTTTGCCAACTTTATCTTCTTACTTCCGTTGCCCCGGATGCGCTCGCAACAACAGATGGCGGCTCTCGAGAGACGACCTTTGATTCAGGACCTTGGGGTGTTGCTTTGCCTGGAACAGGTGCGGGTAAAATTCGTGAAGGTGTTGAGCTTGCAACTTACGGCGTGACAGAACAGTTTACAGATCTAACAAAAGTTTCTGAAGCACACCAAGCAGGACTGTCTTTGATCAAGAAAGCCGCAGACCTTAAAGAGCTAACGGTTGCGAAGCTTGGATCATAAAAAACTTAAACGTACCTTTGAAGGGGAGCTTAGAAAGCTCCCCTTTTTTATTTTAAGAAGTCGGGCAGGTGAAAGCGCTCAGCCCCGTTTGAGCTTTTCCTAGTATAAGCGTATGAATGTCGTACGTTCCTTCATAGGTATTAACAGATTCAAGATTAAGCATATGCCGCATAATAGGATATTCATCGCTGATGCCGTTACCGCCAAGCATGTCCCGCGCGATACGTGCAATTTCGAGTGCTTTACCGCAGTTATTACGCTTCATAAGCGAAACCATCTCGGGTGTTTCTTTACCTTCATCAAGTAAGCGTCCCAATCTATAAGCCCCTTGAAGTCCGAGCGTAATTTCTGACATCATATAAACAAGTTTTTGCTGCACAAGCTGCATTGCAGCCAGCGGTGTTCCAAACTGTTTGCGATCCAGAGTATACCCGCGCGCCGTATGCCAGCAATTTTCTGCAGCCCCTAAAACACCCCAGACAATTCCATAGCGCGCCTTATTGAGGCAGCTAAATGGGCCCTTAAGACCTTTGATATCGGGAAAGTGATTACCTTCAGGGACAAAAACATCATCCATAACAACTTCACCTGTGATCGATGTACGCAGGCTAAGTTTGCCGCTTATTTTAGGGGCACTGAGCCCTCGCATACCCTTTTCAAGGATAAAGCCACAAATATTTCCTTTTTCATCTTTTGCCCAAATTATAAAGACATCCGCAATGGGGGCATTTGAAATCCAGGTTTTGCTACCATTAAGTTGATATCCTCCAGGGACTTTTTTTGCACGTGACTCCATACTGCCTGGGTCTGATCCATGATTGGGTTCGGTAAGAGCAAAGCAACCAATACTTTGTCCTGCTGCTAAAATTGGGAGAAAGCGCTGTTTTTGTTCTTTTGTACCAAACAGATCAATCGCAGCCATAACAAGACTAGACTGAACGCTCATCATCGATCGGTAGCCGCTATCGACGCGCTCAATTTCTCGGGCAATAAGGCCTTGCGCAACATTGCTTATGCCTGGACACCCATGGCTTTTAATCGTCGACCCTAAAAGCCCAAGCCTTCCCATTTCCTGAAATATTTCAGGGTCAACGGTTTCATTCCTGAAAGCCTCAATAACTTTGGGGGCAAGAAAATCTTGCGCAAAGTCACGAGCCGTATTGCGAATCATTTTTTCTTCTGCGGTAAGCTCATCCTCAAGAAGGAGGGGGTCATCCCATTGAAATGTATTTTTTGCCATACAATAGCGTCCTATAGAATTTTATATATTATAAGCGCAAAAAATTTAAAACTGAAGATCTAACATTTAAAGATCCTTCTTTTAAATCTCCAGCTCTCTAAGAAAAAACCACAGAAAACTGGAGATTTAAAATCAATTAGCGATCTGTAATTGAAACATAGTCTTTACTGGAATTACCCGTGTAAAGTTGACGTGGACGACCAATTTTTTGGGTCTGATCAACAGTCATCTCTTTCCACTGGGCAATCCAACCAACGGTTCTTGCTAGCGCAAAGAGCACCGTGAACATCGACTTAGGGAAGCCCATGGCGCTGAGGATAATTCCTGAGTAGAAATCTACGTTTGGATAGAGTTTCTTCTCAATGATATACTCTTCCTCGAGTGCAATTTGCTCAAGTCGCATGGCAAGGGCGAAAAGTGGATCATCTTCTTTTCCCAGTCGTTGTAGGACTTCATGACAAGTCTGACGCATGACCTTTGCCCTTGGGTCAAAGTTTTTATAAACCCTGTGACCAAACCCCATCAGTCTAAAAGGATCTTCTTTATCTTTCGCACGCTCAATAAATTCAGGGACCCTATCAATGGATCCAATTTCCTCCAGCATATTTAGGCACGCTTCGTTAGCGCCACCATGGGCAGGTCCCCAAAGAGACGCAATCCCAGAAGCAATACAAGCGAAAGGATTTGCCTGTGATGAACCTGCAAGCCGAACCGTTGAAGTTGATGCATTTTGTTCATGATCTGCATGTAGAATAAAGATCCTGTCCATTGCCCGCGCAAGAATAGGATCGACCTCATACTTTTCACAAGGCACTGAGAACATCATGTTCAAGAAGTTTTCTGAATAGCTAAGATTATTATTTGGATAAACAAACGGTTGTCCAACGGAGTATTTATAAGCCATCGCAGCCATTGTTGGCATTTTACCAATCAAACGATGCGCTGCAACAGTTCGCTGTTTTGCATCATTAATATCCAGGCTGTCATGATAGAAAGCTGAGAGTGCGCCGACAACACCAACCATAATCGCCATAGGGTGCGCGTCACGCCTGAAGCCTTTATACAAATTCATCATCTGCTCATGCAACATAGAATGATAAGTAACGGAGGTTTCAAATGCTTTTTTCTGGGCGACGGTAGGAAGCACTTTGTTAAGAAGTAAGTAGCTTACTTCCATAAAGTCACTACTTTCAGCCAGTTGCTCAATGGGAAAGCCCCGATACAGCAAAATACCTTTGTCACCATCGATGTAAGTGATGGAAGAGCTGCAACTTGCCGTCGAGGTGAATCCAGGATCAAAAGTAAAATACCCCATGCTTGCATAAAGCTTACGAATATCAATCGCCGGAGGGCCTTCGGTTCCTTGTAAAACCGGAAGCTCCAAGCTTTGACCGCTTTTTTTATCGGTAATGGTTACCGTTGATATTTGTTTAGGATCCCCAGGACCCACAGGCTGCACGGTTGGATTTGACATATTTTCTTTTACGAACGCTTGATTATTATTTGATTGCATTGCGAGACTCCCCCTATGGAATGCTTTAGAAATAGTCTAACATAAATATATTTTATCGTAAATATAAGTAAAAACAACCATATATACTTACTGAAAATTAATTTTCACAACTCATTAAAATATAGAAAATAAAACACTCATTAAAATATCAACCAGGATAAATCTTCCTACTTGATAGGAATAATTTTCAACTTATAAGGAAAAAAATACCTACCTAACCTAGTAATAATAAGCTGTAAAGGCCCGTATCAACTAAAGTTCTAACATGGCACATATTGTGCATTGTACAATACGTGGCCTCAAGGTTGAGTCCATGGGTTTCAGAAGGAACTCTCTAATGAACGATCCTAGAAAGGATATATACAATGGGTAATATTACTCTATCGCCTTCGGTTCTAATGAACTTACAAACACTTGGTAACACGTCAAACGAATTTGATGATGTTGCGGCGCACATCAGTGCAAGAATGAAAGTTCTTGGACCTGCTGATGACGCTGTGAGTTACTTTAAAGCTGAAAGTTACAAAAACGTTGCCTCAGATCTTGGTCTTGTTAAAAATGACTTGAGCAAAGGCTTAGCAACAATTAGCAGTGCACTTGGTGGTATCGACGCAGGTATTGAACTTCTTAACCAAATGAAAGCATTGGCAAATAATGCTTTGGGTTCTGCAAGTGCAACAGAGCGTGCTTCACTCGCAACTCAGTTTGATGCAAAAGTTGCAGAGCTCACAAAATTGGTTGCAGATGCGACATTTGATGGTACCAATCTTATCAAGGGAACCCCAGATTCACTGACTGTTCGTTTGAATGAAACAGGCACAAACACCTACACTGTAACAGGAGTTGATCTGTCTTCTGCTGGTCTTACGACACCACTCGCGGCTTCAGCGAATGCATGGGTTGGCAACGTTGACATTACAGCTTCTTTGACTGAAATTGACGCGGCTCTCAGCCAATACAGAACCTCAGCAGCGTCACTTGGTGATGCTTCAAGTTTCATGCAAACAAGACTTGATTTTACAGAGAATAAAATCAACCTCCATGAGGCTGGTGCTTCACGTCTGATCAATATGTCACAAGCGGAATACACTCAGGCACTTGCTGAGCAAAACTCTGCGGCGGCTTCGATTCAATCAGGTGCTGGCGTGCTTAGTAAAATTAAAGGTAATGATGATCTTATTATGGCTCTTCTAGGTCGCTAATAAGGTAAATCATTTGTAATTCACCTTTTAGGGGCCTTAATCAGGCCCCTTTTTTTATACCATGGGTTAGTTTATGAGTTTATATAAAGAGCTTATTGAACACATTGAGCGTGAACCAACAAAGAATCTCAATGATTTCTTTCAGAAATTACTCAGTAAGCTATTGTTCTTGCTGAATGCTGAGGGAGGAACAATTTACATCAAGAAAAAGCAAAGAAACCGAACCTGGTTAAAGCCTGCAGAAATTCAAAACGAACGTATTATCGTATCAAATAATAAATTAGAAATTGAGGTTAACAATCACTCTATCGCCGGTTATGTTGCAAAAACGGGCAAACCTCTTATTCTTGAGGATGTTTACAAACTTCCCCCTGCGCCAGCTTCACCGTATACATTCAACTCTGGATTTGATCTTGCAAACGGCTACCGTACACGGTCTATGTTATGTTACCCATTGAAGGATTTTCAAGATAAGGTGATTGGTGTTATACAAATACTCAATCATAAAAGTCAGGAACCGTCTAAGTCTACCGGATTTGATTCAAGCATATTAAATGAACTTGGTCCTATCGGTCATATTATTGGTCGTGCGATTGAACGAATGGATGCCTTTGATAAAATTAAACATAAAAATCAATTATTAAAAAAAAGAAATGCAAAGCTGCAGTTGCAAAAACAAGAACTTAAACAAGCCCAGAACCAGACTGAAGAAGCCTTTATGATATCTATTCGGCTTCTTGCAAAGGCTGCTGGACTTCACGATGAAGATACAGGAAACCATATTCTGCGTGTTAGCGAATACAGCACTCTGCTCGCTAAAGAAATAGGAATGCCACAAGCGTTCTGTGATGAAATTAGTTATAGTGCACAGCTTCATGACGTTGGAAAAATGAGTATTAATAGTGCAATTTTAAAAAAGAAAAACAGCTTAACCCCAGAAGAACGCATAGAAATGAATCTTCATACTGTTTATGGCTACCGTATTCTCAGCCAATCTGGGCGACTAACCATGGCTGCAGAAATTGCCTACACCCATCATGAGCGTTGGGACGGAACAGGCTATCCTCGTGGACTTAAAGAGGGTGAGATCCCTATTTCTGCCCGTATTGTGCAAGTTGCCGATGTCTATGATGCTCTGCGTTCTAAACGCTCATACAAGCCTGCTTTTAGCCATGAAAAAACTGTAAAAGCAATTATAGGAGAGGATCAGAAACTCGTTCAAAAAGGTCAGTTTGATCCTTATATCGTAAAAGCCTTTGTGAAATGTCAGGATAAAATGGATGAAATATGGCAACGACTCAGCGATTAAAACGAAAGTTCTAGATATAAAGAAATATGCAAACATCATACAAAGGGATTCTCGTTTTTACTGAAGCTTTATGAAATGAACAACAGCATTCTTTACTTTCACGCTTTTTTATGATATACATCACGAAGGGTTACATAATTCCCCATTAAAAGACTCATGAGGAAACATGGTATCCAGAGTGCAACACCCCTTCTAAATTTTATGGATCTAAACGCTATGTTATCCTTGAAAAATCGCAATTTATATATAATATTTACTATCATGATGACCTCACTTACCCCTCATACTCCTGCAAAAGCAAAAAATATCGTTTTTTTTGGATCTTGCCTATCAAAATTTACTGTAGAGAGTATTAAACAGCTTGACTCAAATACACATGTCCTCGGCTCAGCCACTGCAAGACGCGTGGATGTTCTATGGGATATGGATATAACAAGAAAAGTCGCTAATCTTGACAAAAATTATATCGAAGAATTAGGACTTTTACAGCACCCTCAAGGAAGGGGGTATGTAGCGAGACAATTTATTGATCCTAACGGTAAATTCTTTAAAGCTATTGAAGAAGAAAAGGTTGATATTTTTATAGCAGACCCTTTTTGTGATATTTCTTATAAACTTGTTCACCCTGAAGAACAGCCTGCACAGAAAATTTTTATAAACACTTCATGGTTAAAAGAAGAAGACCGTGATCTGTTTAAACTGGAAAAGGACTATCTTCCTATCCAGAAAGTAGCTAAATATTGGAGAGGCGTTGCTCGTCTGTTAAAAAGAAAACACCCCAAGGCACTTTTTGTTCTTGTTAACTTCCCATTTGCCCACCAACACCGGGATATTCTTAATACACGCTCTCAAGAATTTGCGCGTATTATGAGTAGTATGAATTCTGGAAAAAATAAATTTTGTGAATTTATTGACGCAAATTGCCCCCCTGCCCGCTTCCACTGCATCCTTAATCGGCGCCATTTAATGCCCGAGTTCTATGCATTACTCGGAGAATATATTTTATCTCTTGCAGACAAAACACCTGACTCTTCTTTACTAGAGGCAATTACAATACCAACACCTGCAAACGATGTATCGCAGGAGCTCACACGACTGTCCTCCCCTTCCTCTTATACAGTCGTTAATAGCATTATGTCACCTCTACTTAAAGAAACGCTGACAAATTCCTCACCCTGTAAGATTGCAGGGACGACATACAATATATCAGGTTTTGAGCATGCAGTGACCTTATCCAATGCTGTAAAACACATTAAGCAACGAGACTTTTCCAAGAAATCATATCCTCAAATGTGGGAACGCCTGATTTCTACTAATCAACTTACGATTACCCGCATATCAGGAGCCTCCAAGTGTTTGCTTGGAAAATACGCAATACAGCTAAAGGATGGTGACCAATTACATGAGAAGACAATATCTATTGGACTCTACCAAGCCGTCCCCTCAAAAAGAACTGCTTTTCACTGGAGCCTTGCTCAGCAGGTTTTAACACAAGAGGGAACAGACATAAAATTTACAGATGCAAAACAAAAATATCGTGTCAATATTGAGCACTCTGATCAGAAACACTTTTTAAAGGTTATTGTAGACAAAGCGATACACATCCAAAAAAATCGTATGCCTGAGGTCATTAGAGAATACCTTATTGATGGTACAATTTGCATAGAGAAGCTTGGCTGCAACGCAGACCTATATAAAATGTATATAAAAGGAGAGCCTGGATTAATTCTTTTTGAAGTTGAAGAAATTTAATTTAAAGAAAGAGATCTCTATAAATCGCGTCCGGACAAGCTGGAAGACCTCCTTCTCTTTAGACGAAGAAGAAGCAAAATTAAGGGGCTGAAATCTAATGTGTTAAATATTAGGTATCAGCCCCCTTTTTTATTGGTTAAGGCATGTATGTACTATGCACAAGAGCGCTAACGATGCGTTGATGAGAAGATGAACAAGAAAAAACAGACAATGAAACGACAATTTATAAACAAGAATACATCCTGTTGTTCATAATTTTCAGGATACCTGAAGAGATAACAATATAGACACATGAATCACACTCATATTTTCCAATCTTTAAAAATGCACCTTGACCTTGCAAGCGAACCACTTTATAAAGACGAGGACTCGATTGTTAGGGCCGAGTGGCAGAATGGTGATGCAGAGGACTGCAAATCCTTTAACGTCGGTTCGATTCCGGCCTCGGCCTCCATTTTCTAGAAAATTTTTCTGGAAAAATGTTTGATCCTTTGCTATAAAGGCTCAAACGTTCAGTTTAAATTGTTCCCCGGTAGCTCAGTTGGTAGAGCGAGTGGCTGTTAACCACTTTGTCGCTGGTTCGAGTCCGGCCCGGGGAGCCAAAACTTTAATTGTCCACTTATTTTAATAGATGATTAAATATTCACTTACACTCTCGCTAAAATCCTGTTACAACAACTTCTAGTACTTATACTGATTAATAAACCCTTTAGAAGGAACACTTTGGTCATGGTCGATATAGACACTCTGCTTAAATTTTTTCTAGCACTCTTTGTCGCAGTAAATCCTATTGGTAACGTTGCTTTCTACATGGCTCTTACCAATAATATGCCAATCAAACAAAAACGTAAGACTGCGCTCACATGCTTCATTACCGTTGTTTTAACGCTTATCATCTCCATCTTAATTGGTAAAAATCTTCTTCAGGCGTTTGGTATAAGTATATCTTCCTTCCGTATTGGCGCGGGTATTGCATTACTGCTCACTGGACTCTCAATGCTACGTTCTCCTGCACAGGACCCCAATGAACAGAAGAAAACTGAAGAAGAACATCATAATAAAAATGTCGGTGTTGTCCCACTTGCCATCCCTATTTTTGCCGGTCCTGCAGCCATAACTGTCTGTATTGCATCTACAGAAAATGTCTCAGGCTACATGGATGAAATATCTTTATCTTTGATAGCAATTATAATATCGATTATTACCTGGCTTGCAATGCGCTTTTCCGTTGTTATCTCACGTGCACTTGGTCAATCAGGCATTGACGTTGCAACCCGTGTACTTGGACTTATTATGACAACGCTTGCGATTGAAATTATCGCAACTGGGCTGAAAGCACTTTTCCCCGTCATGTCTTGATGCACTGATTATCATACTACTTGCATAAAAAAAGGGCCGTTGCCCTTTTTTTATGCAACAAACCCCACAAAACACATACGAGCTAATTTTTTTTACGGACTCTCATCTTTTATTTAACAAATTGGTACGAATAATTTTCGCACTTTTTTTTAAATATTTTCTATACCCCACGCACAATCATTTTGCGTACAATGACATCTTTCACAACACCTCCACCAAAATAAGCCGTACTCTGTTCTTTCAAACGCCGGGTAATATAATCTGTAGCTTTATCTATTTTAGTCAGACAAGACAACGATTGCATTAAAAAATCACGGTATATTGACTGAATATGCTGCAATTTCCCTTTAAACAAATCTTTATTCTTAGCATTATTAAGCTCAAGAAGCAGTAAGATAGAGACATGGCGACAGCTTCTATCTCCTTTTAGAATACTCATATCAATTGTCTTAAGGACAATGAAATGTCTATTGGGGTTATTTATTTCAGGATGAATTAACTCAACACCTTTGGCTTTGCCATCATCGCTTTTTGGTTTTCCACCTGCAAAAAGAGGGGATGACAGCTGACAACAAACGACAATAATAAAAAAATACCTATAAATCATACACCCTCTCTTACAGATTTATTACACCCATATTAGCATAAGCCAAAAAAAGTTAAAAAACACAATTATAAGAAACACCTTATATAATTAAACAAGTATAAGTTTCCTTAGAATTTAAAAGGCGTAAAAATGAAGCTAAAAAAATGGCCACTTTTTTAGAAGTGACCATTAAGTTTAAGCATATTCATATTTTAATTTTGTATCCCATCTTTAATTATTTTTCCGATATTACCCCCTGTTTGCAACACACCAGGAACAGACTTTAAAACTGCGGGGCCTACGTTAACCACAAGAGGGCCAAGAATGCCTACTGCTGCACCTAAAACGCCACCAACAACACCTGTTCCTACACCTGCAACTTCACCTCCAGCAGGTTCTGCAACTGCGCCAGCAACAACACCACCAGCTGCGCCAACTTCTGCACCAATTTCAGTGTCTGCAACGCCACCACCGACCATTTCAGGAATAGAGGCAACAACAGCAGGAATAATGTTTTCTGCAAGAGCAATCCCTTCTTTTGTCACTTCACCCGCAACGGGGACGCCAATTTTAACAATCTTTTTTATAACAGGAGCCGCTTTAATTGCTGATTTTTTTGTAAAATCTGCTGTTTTTGTTGCCGCAGTCTTAGCAAAGTGAGACGTAACATTTGCTGCTTTTTCTGCAACATTTGTTGCTTTATGAAAAGAGCTTGTTGTGAAAGAGGCTGCCTTGTGAAAGGTGTTCTGCGCAAAGTGTCTTATTGAACCAAATGGATCCCACAACGTTGTGACTTGTGTTTTATGGTCCTGGTTATCACCATGATTATGGATGATTTCTGTTGGGGAAACCCTGATATAATTGGAGCCATCAATCGAGAAGCTTACCACAGATAAACGTACATCCGTTTGTGTAATCGCACCAATGTTTCTGCTACCATCATCCGTCGCCATTTTTAATGATGTTTTCCACTCTACTGACTTCTTGGCAAAGAAATCATCAATTTGTTTCTTAACATCAGGAGATAGATCTCCCCCGCTGTGCTTAAACGCCCCGGTGACCAGTTTTGCTGTGCCATCGGCAAAGTGAATCGTGTAAATGGTTCGTTGTATTTCACTGACACCATTAACAATAGGTCGTTCTTGTGTCGTCTCCGCATAAGTGCCCGACAATGATAGTATAAGTATCATTGGTATCGCAAGTATGAAGGATAGTTTATTTTTCATCATTTCCTCCTAAACTGAAATTGATATTATTGTTCATACATTTAATTATATCAAATTATGGAAAAAAAATCTCCTTAGTTATATTTTTTAACTAAATTTCTGAAGTATACATGTAATTGTGTTCGTTAAATACAATATAATTTTTTTTAGTTATTCCTAAGTCCGTTAAATGATGGTTTATTTTTTATATTGTCTCTGATATTTCCTAACAAAGGCTTGTCTTTGATGTCATTAGCATTAGGTCTGTCTTTTATATTGTCTCTGATATTTCCTAACAAAGGCTTGTTTTTTAGTTTGTCCTTTAGTTTATCTTTAGCGAGGTCTACTGTAATTTCTCTACCTGTCTTAATGACAGAGGGAATAACATTCGCTTTAATAGGAATAAGGAATCCTTCCGTCGCTCCTTTAACGCCTCCTGAAAGGCCTCCTTTTATACCACCGGAAATAGCTTCGGGTATTGTCTTGATGATAACAGGAGTAAGGTCTTTTGTAGCTTTGACGCCTATTTTTGTCACTTTCGTAACTTTATCAACAGCTTTCTTTCCTGTGCTAATGACTTTATCGGTACCTTTTTTAACTGCATCTGTTGCTTTTTTTGTGCCTTTTTTAACGGTTTTTGTGGCTTTATCAGCGGCTTTTTTTGCTGATTTTACTGGATTCCATAAAGTTTCAACTTTTTGCTTATGGGCGGTAGTGCTTCCGTGTCCGTGATTTACAGTTATTGGGGTAACTCTTATATAATTGGTATCGCCAAAAGAAAGGCTTATAACAGAAAGTCTTACTTGTGTGGGTGTGATTGCGTCTATGTTTCTGGCGCCATCATCCGTAGCCATTTTTAAGGATGCTTTCCATTCTGTTGCTTTTTGCGTAAAAAAATCATCGATTTGCTGTTTAACCTCGGGAGATAAATCGCCTCCACTATGCTGAAGTGGTCCTGTAACAGATGCTGTTGTGCCGTCAGAAAAGTGCACGTTATAGACCGTTCGATTAATTTCACTTACACCATTAATACGCGCTATATCTTTTGTTTCGGCATGCAGGAGATTTGAGAATGCTAGGGTAATGATTGCTGCAAATAAGGTTGTGGATGTTTTGTTCATGGCTTCCTCCTGATGTTCGTATGGATGAAATCTATTGTTGAAATGTACTGAATAAATTGCGTATAACTTGTGTGGTAAAAATAAATTGTGCGACTTTTTTATTGTCAAAAAGCCGCACGAATTATCATCATTTGCTGATTATTTTTTCTTTTTTTCTTTACTTTTTTTGCTGTCTTTCTTTTTTTCTTTACTTTTATCCTTTTCTTTTTTTAGGTCTTTTGTTGTTTTAATCGCAGCAGGAATAAGGTTTTTTCCAACAGGAATCAAAACACCTGCTGCACCACCGACCAGGGTACCTCCTGCAATTCCAATAATCGCACCTGTAAGATTCCCTACGCCTGGAATAACAGATCCGATCGCACCACCAACTGATCCGCCAATGCTACTACCTAGTGTGCTTCCTGCGCTTGCTCCTGCAATAGCTTCAGGCACTGTTTGAATGATTGCGGGAGCGAGTCCTTTAACAGCTGTTGTGACATAAGGTGCTGCTTTTTTACCAAGATCAACGGCTTTCTCAGCGCCTTTTTTAACTTTATCAGCACCTTTTTTAACAGTTTTTACAGTCTTATCTGCTGCTTTTTTTATTGATTTTACGGGGTTCCACAAGGTTTCAACTTGCTGTCTGTGGGCGACTGTGCTTCCATGCTTGTGATCTACCGTTATTGGAGCAACTCTTATATAATTGGTATCACCAAATGAAATGCTTACGACAGACAAACGTACCTTTGTTGGTGTAATCGCATCAATATTTCTGGTTCCATCATCCGTCGCCACTTTAAGGGATGCTTTCCATTCTGTTGCTTTTTTTGCGAAAAAATCATCAATTTGTTTTTTTATCTCAGAGGATAAATCCCCGCCGCTATGCTTCAACGGCCCGGTGACAAATTTTGTTGTGCCGTCAGAGAAATGAACATTATAAACAGTTCTTTCTATTTCACTAACCCCATTAACAAGTGGGATATCTTTTGTTTCTGCCTTAACTGTACTTGCAAATGATAGCGTTGCAACCACTGCAAGCAAACTAATGTATGTTTTTTTCATGACTTCCTCTTTGTGTTTATTTAATTCTTATTAGTAATTATACCTTAATATTTGTTTAATTAAAATGATTTATGACTTGTTTTTATTTAACTGTAAGGTTGAGAGAGCCATCATTTGCGTATGGCTCTCTCAGATTTCTCTATGCTTTAGCTCAGAAATGCATCAGCCGTTGCTTGAATTACGGATTGACTCATGATAACAGCAAAGGTAATCCCTCCTAAAATGGCAGACCCAATAAGAATCCCTGCAGCACTGCCAATGCCCGATCCTAGTAAGTTTCCAAATCCTGGTTCAACACTGCCAATGAATGTTCCTGCTGCACTTCCAACAAAAGCGCCTGCTTTTGCTCCGGCATTTGCACTTTTTAGTGTTGGCAATATAGCGCCTACGCCTCCTTTATGCGCTGCAAATGTGATTGACTTTAGCTTGGGAGCCATATAGCGCAGTATGAGGTACATTTGATCAGGTGTTAAAACTTTGCCGCTTTTTATAGACTTTGCGACTTGCTTCACAGCACTTTTTAATTTTTGTCTATGTTCTTTTGTCGGCCTTAAAATTTTAGCAACTTGCTTAATCTGCTGTAATTTAGATAATTTTTTCTTTTCATTTTTCTGTACAGGCTTAAGCATCAAATAAGCTGTGCCATTCTTCATTACGGATTCAACGCTGAAACCAAGCTCCATGGGGGTAATGCTTTCAATGGCACCATTTGACATATCGTTCTCGTCTATAGGTTCATTAGTCAAAACAGTCTCCCCGTTTTTGTAATGAATAGAATGAAATGCAAGTTTAAGAACTGGTGATTTTTCTTTCTCTGCATAACAGGTAAAATTTGCTGTAATGATAACAGCAAAGACTAATGCAAGTAATTTAATATTCATTTTTCTCTCCATTTTCATATTGTTAACTTAACTATATCATTTTTTTTACTATGTAAATTAAAATAATATTATTAATTTAATGGGAATACTATATCATTATTGTTAAAATATACTAGGTTATGCCTTTTTTGAGTTTTCATCTATTTACTATTAAAAGGAAAACTTTATGGAAGAGCAGAAAATACCAAGCTATTCGCCTACTAAAAATTCATCCGCTGCAACTTTTGCAACGTCTTTTCCAACCATTGCCAAAAAAGTTGCTCCTCCTGCTGTAAAAGCACCGATCAATGTTCCTGCTGCTGCGCCAATGCCAGCCCCAAGTAGGTTGCCAAATCCAGGGTCAACGCTTCCTATAACGACGCCAGCACCGCTTCCAGTAATGGCGCCGGCTTTTGCCCCAAGTTTGGCGCTCTTTAAGCTGGGCTGGATGGATTTTGCTGCGCTTTCATGTGCGGTATGGAGCATTGTTCGAAGTTTTGGCAAGATCTCATTTAAGAAAATTACTTTTTGACCGGGCGTTAATATCTTGCCTTTTTTTAAAGACCTCACCAGTTGGATCAATACGGCCTTTGTCTTTTCTAGGCGTTTTTTTGTTGGTTTTAAAAGCTTTATTAACTTCTTAGCTTGTTTTTTTCTAGATATCTTAGCAGGCTCTTCTTTTACTGCTGCAAGTGCGAGTTGAGTAGCTCCTTCTTTATCAATTGATTCAAGGTCAACTTTCAGATCGATAGGCATAATCCTTACAACAGAATCATTTAGTCTATAGGGCGTCGCATCGCTTACAAAAGATGTTTCTCCATTTTTAAACTGAATATAGTACATGGAAATAATTTCATCTGAGCTATTCCCATCCACACAATATAAGGGAGTTAATGAAATGAAAAATACCAGAAATGCAACAATGAAAAGTTTATATTTTTTATTACTGTTCATGACTTCCTCCATTATTTAACTTAATATTATCATTTTTATTAATGTTTATATCTTGTTTATTGTTAAAAATTTTTTA
>CAYGJW010000020.1:0-16465 GCA_964350415.1 uncultured Alphaproteobacteria bacterium | reverse complement strand
GTCATTGGGAAGATAAATAGCCTCTACTTTTTTCTTTTTTAAAGCGTAAATTGCATGACGTATCTCCGTCATATTAGATACTGCGGATGCAATGATCTCAACGCCTTGTTTTCGTGAAGAGGCCTCTTTAGTTAGATGCTGAAGAATGGAGACTGAATTTGCCTCCGCAGCATTATACAGAACCCCTACCCGTTGAAGTTTTGGCAAGCATTTGATCATCAAGTCGTATTGTGCCGCAATAGGTGGAAAGTCCCGGGTTCCGCTAATCATTCCACCTGGCTTTTCCAGGTTTTTAATAAGGCCTGCAGCAATAGGATTAGTCACTGCTGAAAATAAGACGGGCACATCGCGTCCCTCAAAAGCTTTGGTAATACTTTGGGCGCTTGGGGTTGCAATTGCAATCACAAGGTCAGGTGACATGCCTGCATAAGATTTTGCAATAGAGGCTGCAATTGCAGGCTGACCTTGTGCAGATTGATATTTAAGGGTCATGTTCTTTCCTTCTTCATATCCTGCTTCAGCAAGCGCATCGACAACACCTTTTCGAATAGCATTTAGTGAAGGGTGCTCAACAATTTGAGTGATGAAAACGCGTTTTACAGGTGCTGTTTCATTTGCAAAAAGTGGAGCACAACAAACAATTGTTAGTGCAAAAAGCAAGCGCGTAATTTTGAAGAAAGGAGACATCGGATTATCCTAATATTTTTATAATGGCAGATTGATGTGGTGAAATTTCACCGGTGTCAACTGCAGGCACGCAGAAGACTTGCAATAATTACTTATGCCATCGCCAATAAAAATAACCTGTTAGGACCGATAATTTTAACATGGATTTTATTATCCATGAATTAATGGGGTTGTCAATAATGTTTTAAGTATCCTAAGATCATAAACCTATTGATTCTTTCATACCTGGATCAAAAATAGCGTTGGTAGATTCTGCTGATTTTGTATTGACCTTCATATCAATTTTTTTAGAATGATCACCAGATGTCATGATCGGTGCCGACCCAAGTTGGGCCCCCCTAAAATCTGCACCGCTAATATTTGTATCAGATAAATCTGCACCATTAAGAGTTGCACCAACAAAGCTTGCACCCGATAAATTTGAGCCAGAAAAATTTGTTAAAATGCAGTGCGTCCCACTAAATGTAGAACCTGACAAGTCACACATAATGAAGGCCGCCGCGCTGATATTTAATTTAGAAAGATCTTCATCTTTTAATTGGACCCCCATCAATTGAGCTTTTCTGCCTTTTCTGCCGCCACTATTGATCCATTCTTCATGGTGCTGAAGCTGTAATTTTAAGTTATCTGATGGCTTAAGATCGATCGTACTATTAGAAAAACACGCCCCTGACAATTGAACATCACGCATTGTCGCTCCGCTTAAGTCGGTGTCTGTAAAGTCTGCATCTGTTATATCTGCCCCTTGCAGGTTTGCACCTGTAAGATCAGCGCCAATAACGACAGTTCCCTTCATCCGAGAGTTTTCCATTGATGCTCCCGTTAGCTTTGAGCTGGATAAATCTGCTTTCGTAAGATTCACACCGTCAAGTTGTGCGTTTGTGAGTTCTGCACCAACAAGGCATGAGTTTGATATATCAGCCCCAGAGAGGTTAGCATTCGTTAGAGAGGCTTCTTCCATGTTGGAGTGCGTCAGATCCGTTTTAAGCTCTGTTCCGTCCCCCTGATTATCTGTATAGAGGCTGCCACCTCGTAGATCTGCATTTTGCAGTTTGGCCCTTCTAAGATTTGTGTGCCGAATAAATGCACCGCGAAGATCACTTTCCCGTAGGTCGCATTCTTCCATATTTGCGCTATCAAGATTTGCACAAAAAAGATCAGTATAGCTTAAGTCTGCCCCCGACAGATCTGTGTTTCTTAAATTTGTCCCTGTCAGTTTTGCTGCACGCAGCTTAACACCTTTCAAGCATAGGCCAGAAAGGTTTTTACCGCTTAAATTTGCTTTCATTCCGCCAGGCTTTTGATCTAACCATTTTTGGTGTTTCTCTAAAATATTATCAAGTTCTTCTTGCTTCATATTAGGCCCAATTTTCTATTCGCCAGTGCAGACTCTTTTCTATATAGTTACTTATATTAAGACTTTTTTAAAGCTTAATCTCTGGAAGTGTTTACTTTAATTGAAGAGAAAAAACACCTATATGACTGATAACGTAGCATTTAAATCCGCTATTTTGAAAAAAGTTGATGAAGAGCTTTTACAAGGAATATTCATTGTCACACAGGAAAATAGCCATTTTACATGCGTTTATAGCAATGAAACATTTGCCAAATTTATAGGGGTTGAACAAAGTGAAATACTTGGAAGGTCCTTTTCATCCTCTTTGAATAAAGAGGAGATCGAGCAGTTAGAATCTCAGTTTTCAGAAGCATTAGAACGCCAAAGGACACAGAAACATGATGCACAGTATAGCTGGCCAAGTGGACGTCAATCTTGGCTGATACAGATGGAGCCGTTGCCTGATCAAAATACGTTATTCTGTCAGTTTTTTGATCAGACTGACTATGACCGTGCTCGACAAAGTGTGGCTGAAGCAGAGAGGCAACGCAATGATCTTTTCTCCGTTCTATCAGGTATTATCTTGACGATTGACCGCAGAGGCATGATTGCGGATATTGAGCAGAATCAGCAGTCCTCCCCTGCTTTGAAGCCGTTCGACTATATAGGAAAGCCTTATAAAGAAATTATTCATGAGCGCTTTCAGTCTAAATTTAGTGCATGGATCGAAGAAGCGCGTTCAGACACCTCCTCTCTGTCATTCTCATTGGAATTCCAGGGGGTTATTGAAGGAAAACTTCGTGCTCTTGAAGCAAAAGTTATAAATGCAGGAAATGATGATGTGCGTTTATTTATCCATGATATTGCTCATCGTGTCTCTCGTAATGCAGCCTCTTCATCAAAAAACACAGCTTCTACGGGCGGCATTTTTGATAATGCTTCTCTTGTGAAGCTGAGCAATGTTTCTATGGGGCTCTTAAAAGACATTACAGAATCTTCTCATTTTATATCAAACTCAGCAGAGAATACTGAAAATACGAAATATGTTGTGAAGAATGCCCAAGAGATTCATCAAAAAAGTGAGATGCTTCTAAGCGGTATCGCACAAATGCTCGAAATTATAAAAATTGAAGATACATCTCAGCCTTTAAAGAAGAGCCTTATTGATGTTGAGCAGTCTACGCGCTTAGCTTTATCAAGGCTAAAAAATGAAATTGAAATGCATCGTCTTCAGATTAAACTTAATTTTTTAACCAGAGGTGTTCGTATCCAAGCAGATGAGAGTATGCTTAGGCAAGCTTTGCTCTGCCTTCTGAAGAACGCAATTCAATTTACAGATAAGGGTGGGATTATAACGGTTCATATTCTTCAAAGTGGAGAAGGTATTAGCTGCATTGCCATTGAAAATACAGGGACTGGTATTACAGAAGAAAATCTTACCAAGATCCAGCAGCCATTTGTTAAACTTGAAAACGAATCAACAGGATTAGGTCTGGGGCTTTCACTCGCAAAGGCCTGCATGAAACGACACGGCGGTGCTTTTAATATTAAAAATAAGCCTGAATCTGGAATACGATGTGAACTGATTTTTCCTGCAGAACCTGCAGTGAGTCAGCGTAAGCAGGCCTAATAAATAGGGGTTCTTTTGTAGATGAGTTAAATTCCGATTGTCTTTTTTGCCCCAGAATCAAATTTTGTGTTTATTGTTTGAGCTGATGTTGCATTGACGGAAATATCTTTTATTTTTTTACCATTGGCTTCAGAAACAATTGGTGCGGATCCAAGAATGGCGCCCCTGAGGTCTGCATCATTTAAATTCGTATCAGAAAGGTTTGCGCCGTTAAGCACTGCATGTGTGAAATTAGCTTTGAGTAAAACAGACCCTGAAAAATTTGTTAAAATGCAGTGTGCATCTTTAAAGGATGCGTCTGTTAAATCACACATAATAAAAGATATCGCGCTAACGTTTTTGCCTTGGAAGTCAATTTTTTGCAGTTGAGCCCCCATGAAAATGGCTTTTTCTCCTATCTGTCCTTTGCTGGTTAGCCAGAGCTCGTGCTGCTCTAGTTTATGCTCTAAATTATCACAGGAGTTAGAGTCCACTTTAGCATTTGTAAACTTAGCACCATCAAGCAGAACATTTTTAACCACAGCACCACTTAGATCTGAGTTTGTAAAATCAGCCCCTGATAAATCAGCACCCTCAAAATTAACGTCAACCAGTTCTGAGTTTGTAATTTTTGACCCCACAAGCTTCGCATTCGCAAGGGATGCCCCTGTCATTTTTGTATGCGATAGGTCTGTATGGGAAAGATTGGCACCATCCAACTGAGCTTTTGTCAGGTTAGCGTCTGTAAGGCAAGAATGCGTAATGTCTGCACCGGACATGTTCGCATTAATTAGCATTGCGTGCTCCATATCAGAGTACGATAGGTCCGTCTTTAAGTGCGAATTTTTCTCTTTTGTATGCGTGTAAAGACTGCCTCCACGTAAATCTGCATTTTGTAACTGCGCACCTTTTAAATTGGTATGTCGGATATAAGCCCCTCGCAGGTCAGACTCCCGAAGGTCACATTTCTCTAGATTTGCTTTATCTAAATTTGCACAGAATAGATCACTAAAGCTTAAGTCTGCTTCTGAAAGGTCAGCCTCTTGCATATTGGCCCCTGCAAGCTTCGCTGCTCGTAACTTAACACCCTTAAGGTTAAGTTTTGCAAGGTTGCGTCCACTTAAGTTTGCTTTAATGCCACCTGGCTTTTGATTCAGCCACAAGTCGTGTTTTTCAATGATAGCATCTAAATCTTCTTGCTGCATTTTTAACCTAAATTTATGTTCGCAAACTGTATTCTTCTGTATAGAATGAATCATATGAAGCTTATTTAAAAGGTTTTATTTATTTTGAAGGTAAGCCTAAATAGAACAGGATAGACATGATTAGTCACTCTCAGCTGCAAGAATCTATTACTCACCAAGTCGATTCAGGTCTGCAATTGGGTGTTTTTGTAATCGAAAAATTAGGAGATGATTTTAAGTTTAACTATATTAATAAAAATTTCTCTGAACTTATTGGCGTCGATCAGGAAACGATTCATGGGAGCACGGTTTATGATTATTTATCTGCAGAAGAAGCAGATTTTTTAAATCATCATTTTTTTGAAGTGCTTCAGCAAAAGAAACCTTTAAATTTTTATGAGAAGTATAAATGGCCAGCTGGACGCATTTGTTGGTCAATGTACCTCGATGTTCTACCTGGAACTCAGGCGATTTTTGGGCAGGTTCTTAATCAAACAGATTACGAGCGTGTAAGGCAAGGTATGACGGAATCTGAAAGGCAAAAAAGTCAGTTATTCTCCATTCTTCCGGACGTGATTCTTTCGGTTAATAAAGAAGGTATCATTGGCGATATCGAGCAAAATATTCACTCAAAACCCTCATTACGTCCGCTTGACTATATTGGTAGGAGTTACAACAGCTTTGTTGCAAAGCAAGACCAGGAACTTTTTGGCGCATGGGTTAACAAAGCAAGCCTTGAAACAACCCCTCCTCCACTTGTCTTTAAAGGTAGTATTAATCAGAAAAATTATGACTTTGAAGGACGTGTTATTACAGCCTCTGAAAGTGAAGTTACATTTTTCATTCGTGATATTACTGAAAGTGTTGCGGCTCAAAAAGCTATTGAGAATGCTAAAAAAGCTGCTGAAAATTCAAATAACACAAAGACTTTCTTTCTTGCTAATTTAAGCCATGAATTGTGTACGCCGCTTAATGCGATTCTTGGTTTTTCGGATATGATTCGTCAAGAAAGTTTAGGACCAATTCAGCCCAATGCTTACCAGCAGTATGCCCAAGACATTCATGAAAGTGGTCAGCACTTGCTTAGCCTTATTAACAGCATGCTTGATATGACCAAGATTGAAGCGGGTGTCATGACTATAAGGAAAACCCAAGTTGATACCGAACAAGTGATTCGCGAAACGGTAACAATGCTTAGGGCGAACATTGATGCAGCCCAGCACCAGGTTAAATGCGATTTTAAAGACGATGCACAGCATGTGTATGCGGACGAGCGTGTTCTGAGGCAAATGCTGCTTAACCTTCTGAGCAACGCGCTAAAATTCACTCCGCCCAATGGTGTTATTACGATTAGCACCATGCAGTCCCCTAAAAAAGAAACCCATATAACAATCGAAGATACAGGAATTGGTATTGCGCCAGAGCACATCGAAACGGTGCTTAGGCCCTTTGGTCAGATTGAAAACAGCCTTTCTAAGCAACATAGTGGTTCAGGTCTAGGCCTGCCTTTGGTGCATTCTTATATGAAACTGCATGGCGGGGAATTGAATCTTAGCAGTCAAGTGGGTTCAGGAACCAAGGCAGAGCTTATTTTCCCGGTCGTATCAGCATTAAAGGTACAACAGAGGGCATAACAGGAACAGGATCATCGAACAGGTCTTTTAGTGCATGTGATAATTCTAAATCATCGAGCTCATCTTTTATTTCCTTGTAAAGGCACGGATGCAATTTTGTTTTTGCCTCGTCTTCATTGAAAAGAGAGTAGCCAGAAGTTGGTTTCATACTTTCAAGTGCCGAAGATATAAACTCAATTGCCGAAGATATAAACTCAATATTAGCATCTTCATGATCTAGGTATTCAATCAATAAAATTGAGAAGTAACAGGGCTTTAAATTTGATTTTAAATTTTTTAGATGAAAATGAATTTCATCTAAATCGCATTCTGAGTTCCTTATTATGTAAGTAGCCGCGTCCGCAATTAAGCTTTCTACATGCTGAATTCCTTTTTCCAGTAAGTGAATTTTGTCCCCTACGGATGTTTCATTTTCTTGCAGGTTTTTACCTCGAGCTAGATAACATAAGGACGTTGTTTGCCTTATTTTTGTTTCATAAACCTTTTTTTCTTTTAAAAGACGCACAACAATCTGTCTTAAGATCTCTAACGGTTTAACATCACGTTCAAAAAAATCTTGAAGCAGGCATTCTTTGTAGATGACGTCTAAAAACCACATAGAATCCAGTATAATAAGCTTTATGATGTCAAATGAAACAAGATCTTGTTTGATGTATTCTGAAAACATTGCGTATATAAATTTATTCAAATGCATATCATGATGGCCGCTAGCTTTCGCCCTTTTGATGGCAGGCATAATCTCAGATGCAGCTTTTTGTATAATACGATCCAATAACTTTAAAGAAGCGTTTTCAAAGAGTATTTGTATCGGTTTGGCGACGACAAAATCTTTTGTATTTTTATTTGCAGCAGCATAAGCCTCATATTTTTCAACAGAATCTTTAAAAATTTTTATGCAATAGTCCTCATTAACGATTACAAAAAAACGAACCGCCGTTTCAGGGTAAGTGAACGGTTTCTCTGATTCTTTCAGTTCTCTTGCTTTATCATCATAAGCTTTGGAGTCGTCTAGTTCTTTATAACCTAGATTAGGAACTAATTTTTTGTGCGTAATATCAAGGTAATATATCTCATTCGAATGCAGCGATCCATATAACAGTGAGCATATACTAACAACGCTTAAAAACAACACTTTGCTTCTAGTCACAAAACAATCTTTCTTGTTTTATTATAGATCTATATAGATTGTTGTTTTTTATCTCATAACATTCAAGCTATTTATTAAATCAGTTTTAATAATAGGGAGTATTTTTAATCAAAATTTCTGAAAGTCCACTAATATTTAGGTGTTTTCAGCAATTCGTTCTCTGTGAGCAATATAAAGACCACAGGCAATTAGGATTGTACCGCCAAAATACAAATTATTGCTTGGCAGAACAGACCAAACAACATAATCAGCAAATGCTGCAGTTAATAATGCACTGTATTCAAATGGAGCGACCACTGAAGCGGGTGCAGTTGAAAATGCCTTTGTCATAAAATACTGACCCATTCCAGCCGCAATTCCCACACACACGAGCATAATTAAGTCTGAATTAGACTCAGGGGTCTTCCATAGGAAAATCATTGCAATACCACCAACAACAACGCCAACCACGTGTAAGTAGAAAACCATAGAAGCTGGAGAGCTATGACCAGCTCCTTTACGAATAAGCACCAGGTAAAGCGCAAAAAAGAAGCTTCCTACCAAGGCAAATACGCTGGCACTGTTAAATCCTTCCGCGGTTGGATTTAAAACAATAAGAACTCCTATGAAGCCTATTGTTACCGCGGCCCATCGATGAATTCCTATTTTTTCTTTAAGTAAGTAGATTGATAAAATAGTGATAAATAGCGGGGAGCCAAACTCAAGCGCATAAACGTTCGCAATAGGCATAAAACCGAGCGCGTACCAGCAACACGTCACACCTATAATTGCAGCCAGCGACCTGCTAATATGCATCGAAATATTATTTGTTCGAAGTTGTGCAACGCCTCCAGAAAAACGTACAAAAAAGAAGATAGGAATAAATCCAAAAAGTGCCCTAAAGAATAAGATTTCGAAGACATGATAACGTCCTTCGAATTGCTTAACCATCAGATCAGATACTGTCAGCGTAACGATCCCCGCAAGAATGTACATAATGCCTTTTAGGATATTATCTTGATTTTGTGTATTAAGCATAAAAGGACTCCAAAAATTCTGACTTTGTTAGTATAGTAAAAGATTGTCTTGATGCACAGTCATATAAAATAAATTTAAGATATAACGGTTTTTCTTAAGGCGATCGATTTGCGTGTTTCTTGGTATAAGATAAACAACCCAGCACTTACCACAATCGTACACCCTACCCAAACATGGTTTTCTGGAAATTCATGCCAGAAGATCAGTCCTGATAGCGTTCCCCATAAAATATGCGTGTACTCAAAAGGCGATACAATGGCCATAGGGGCAACGGAATAAGCGCGTGCATTCATCAGCTGGCCGGACCCGCCAATCAGTCCTGCAGCCACCAGAAATCCAAGATCATACAGAGTTGGCGAGACCCATACGAAAGGTAGGATAAGCAAAGTCGTAACAATCATCGTCAGCGTAAAATAAAACACCAAAGCGATGCTGGTGTGTGTTCGGGACAAATACCTGATCTGAGTAAAAAATAAGGCAAACAATGTACTGCCGGCTAATGCAATGAGGGATCCGGAGTCTTGTAAGATGTGGATACTGGGGTTGATCGTTACCATAACGCCAATAAACCCAAGCAGTACCGCCAGCCAGCGCATAGGTCCTACTTTCTCCCTTAATAACGGCACGGAAATAGCCGTCATAATAATAGGCGCAGAAAACTGGATTGCATAAACACTGGCCATAGGAATAATGCCAATGGCTGTTACCATGCAGGCGATGGCCCCTGTCCCGGTAAGCGAGCATAACAGCATGCGGAATTTTCTTGTGACCCTAAGGGCGGAAATGCCGCCTTTAGAGGGCACCATAAGCATAATAGGCAACAATCCAAACAAGCTTCTGAAAAAGATGATTTGGTAAACAGAGTAATCAGTGGAAAGTTTTTTAAAACATGAATCCATTGTCACGAAACAAAAAACAGAAAGAACAATTAGGAATATACCTTTAAAAATATGATCCTGACGTTGGTTTTGCAATAATGGCACTGGAAGCCCCCTACTTATGCTTTGACTGATAATAAATTAAACCGCCTCAACATAGACGAAAGACACAAGGGTTGTCCAGCTTTGTATTAAATCAATGCTTTATTTATCTTTATCATCAAAGCCAATATCTCGTGGTTTTTTACTCCAGTATGATTCCTCTTTTTTCTCTGGCTGTTTTTTTTGTTTCTGCTGTTCCGGTTTTGGCTGGAAGTTCGGACTTTTATATCGATCCTCTGTTTCCTGTTTTGAAAAATCAGAACGAATAACAACAGTGCCCGCAACGATGTCATGCAGTGTCTGTCGGCGTTTTGTGAACAGTGAGATCAGATAGCCAATAAAAAAAATGGCTGAAATAATTTTCATAAAATGCCTTAAGGTCAGGCGAGAAAAATCCAGTTTTTTACCGTCCAAGGTAATAAGTTCAATACCAAGCAGTCTTTGACCCGGAGTAGCGCGCATATCTGATAACTTGAATAAGGTGAAATAAAGCCAGATTATGACAAAGCTTATAAAGCCTTCCATCACACTGATATGCCGGTCCAGCATAAAAATACTAAGGATAATCGAAAGAATAATATTATCGACCGCTAGTGCGAAAAGTCGGCGCCAAAACCCGGCATATATCATAGGGTTACCTTACTTGTTTTGAGAAAAAGGATCATTTTTACCCTCTTATAATTTTCTCTAAATACGGCAGGCTTTGGTCTAGCCTGTGGTCAATGTTTGAATGGGTTCCATCAAATTCTTCGTATGTATGCGGTACATTCAATTGTTTGAGTTTGCGGCTCATAATTCGGGCACCATAATGCAGATGATAGTCATCTTGGTTGCCGCAGTCAATGAATAGTCCTTTAAGTTGTCTCAAATTATCTTGGTGGCGCTCAGCAAGATGTACGGGATCATGCTTTAACCATTTGTCCCAGAGGTCCGGAATAAGTTCTGATGTGTAGGGATCGCACGGCAGCTCAATCCCTAAGAATTTCTCAGGATTGGGGCTGTAGCTCGCAGACAATCCAAGGGCCAGCATCAGATATGTATCCGCCCCTTTAACAAAGGGTTGGGATTCCACATGCTGCATGAATTTTTCTGTAGAATACCCGTAAGCTGAAAACATTGTTAGAATTTTTGGCAGTTCTGGCAGGAATGATTGTTCAAACCCCATATCACCAGATTGGCATGCAATGGCAGTCCACAGGCCTTGATTAAGCAGCCCCTGCATCATAGCGCCATACCCGCCGGAGGATTTACCTAAGCAGGCGCGCTTCCCCTCACCGCCCGCTTTATAGAGCGTTTCAACGGCAGGAACAACTTCATCCACCAGGAAGTCATGGTAATTCCCCATCGCCACAGAGTTAATATATTGGTTGCCGCCCAATCGTGTGAAGCAGTCCGGCATCACCATAACAACCGGATCCATCTGGCAAGTGCCAATTAGGCGGTCCAAGCGTTCTGGTAGGTTTTCGGCAAAGGGCTTCCAGTTGATTTGTCCTGCCCCAGAATTTGTATAGCCGGCCAGATACATCATCAGCGGATAGTGCCGTTCTGCGCCCTCTTCATAACCATGAGGGATGTATACATAAACATCGCGCAGGGTTGGATCGCCCAGCATATTGCCTTCAAGGGCCTGGCTTTGAATTTCAATCTTTTCAACTTTGCCCTTTGGGCCGCGGTAATGGCTCACCATTGTTTCTCTCCTAATTTTTTAACCGGATAATTCTGTACGGTCTTTGTCGAACAGCTGCATGAGTAAACGGACAGCTTGACCGCGGGGGGTTGTAAGCTTTGGATCTTGTTCCAGCAGTGCTCTGGATTCCTTGTGGGCCAAGGGTAGCAGGTGTTGGTGTACTTCCATGTGGGCCAGCCTGAAAAACTGTGCCCCGCTCTGACGGGTGCCTAAAACCTCACCGCCGCCCCGCAGCTCAAAGTCTTTTTCAGCAATGACAAATCCGTCATTGGTTTCCCGCATCACACGTAAGCGTTCTTGAGCCACCGGCGAGACCTGCGGATAATACAGTAACACACAGCTAGAGGCCTTGGAGCTCCGCCCAACTCGGCCACGAAGCTGATGCAATTGCGACAGCCCAAAGCGCTCAGCGTGTTCAATGATAATGGCTGTGGCATCTTTCACATCAACCCCGACCTCAACAACTGTGGTTGCAACCAGTATACCGCCTGCGGGTGAGGCAAACTGATTCATCGCTGCGTCTTTTTCCTCAGGCTTCATTTGTCCGTGTACCAGCGCAACCTTGCTGCCGAAAATACGCTGCAAGGTTTTAAAGCGGGCCTCGGCTGCCGCCATGTCTGATTCTTCTGACTCTTCAATCAGTGGACAAATCCAGTATACTTTGTCGCCTTTCTCCAGCACACGCTTCATGGCATCAATCAAATCACCCAAGCGATCTTCAGGCATGGCCTTCGTTGTAATGGGCAGCCGGCCTGCTGGCTTTTCCAGTAACCGGGACACATCCAGGTCCCCGTAGTACGCCAACAGCAATGTCCGCGGAATCGGTGTTGCTGACATCAGTAAGGTGTCGCACCCTTCTCCTTTTTGGCTGAGCATTAGGCGTTGCTGCACGCCGAAGCGATGTTGCTCGTCAATAACCGCGAAGCCCAGGTCCTTAAAATGCACAGCTTCTTGAAACAATGCATGGGTTCCAATGATGATATCAGCGCTACCGTCCTCAATCGCCTGCAGCGTTTCTTTGCGGGCTTTACCTTTAACCGATCCTGTAAGCAACAACACGGTAAGCCCCAGCTGCTCGCCAAAGACTTTGAGGGTTTCAAAATGTTGCTGGGCCAGGATCTCCGTTGGGGCCATCAGCGCGGCTTGCGTACCTGCTTCGATCGCATGCAGCATGGCAAAGAAAGCCACAATGGTCTTACCGCTACCGACATCCCCTTGCAGCAGACGATGCATCTTGTGGGTTGTTGCAAGTTCCGCTGTAATATCGTGGATGGCGCGCTCTTGATCCCCTGTCAGCTGATAAGGCAGGTTCTTAAGGGCTTGCTCTTTTAGCTTGCCGTTACCTTGCAAGATTCGGCCAGGTGCATCGCGGCGCTGCATCCGGTGGATAGCCAGGGCGTACTGATACGACAGCAGCTCATCATAGGCCAAGCGTTCCCGTGCAGGCGATAGCGGCGAAAGGTCCAGCGCTGTATCCGGCGTATGAACCTGCTTCATACAGGTTGCCCATGTCCCCCACTGTTTTTGGCTCAGTAGTTCTGATGAGATCCATTCAGGCATTTCAGGTAAATACTTAAGGCCCTGCAGAATCGTCGAATGCATCCGGTTTTGTGTCAGTCCTGCCGTTAAGCCGTATGTCGGCTCCAGCTTTCGAATTTCCTCCAGCTGCGCCACGCCAACGCAATAATCAGGATGCGTCATTTGTTTTTTGTTGCTGTACATCTCCACACGGCCGCTGATGGCACGCTTGGCGCCCAGGGGATATACACGGCTAAGATAATCACCGCGCGCACTGAAGAACACCAAGTCCATGCTACCACTGTCATCATGTACTGTAATGCGGTATGGGATTCCGCGGCGCCCGCGCGGCGGTGCCTTATGACGGTCAACGGTTACGACAAAGGTTGCGATTTCGCCTACCATTGCTGTTGCGATGGGCGGCATGGCCCTGCGATCGACAAAGCCGCTGGGCAGGTGAAACAACACATCAATCAGCTTAGCCCCGCACAGCCGTTCAAACAGCTTCTCCAGCTGCGGGCCGATGCCCTGCAGTTTTGAAACGGATTCTTGTAAAATATGAAGAGGATTGTCTGGCTGCATACTGCGCTCTTTTAAAATTTAAGCTATTGCGTACAAGGTTAGTCCTTAGCAAACGAACATGCAATCCCACGTTTTTTGGTCTTAATTAAGTGCGCAGAAAATTACGATTATCCATAAATCGATAGAGAGAATCAGAATTATGCCCTCTGATTAGATTAAATAAACAGGAAACAAATAAGGTGCATGATTGTATGGTATCAATAAGGTAAAATAATTTTTAAAGACTTTATTCTGGTAATTTGATAAAATATAAACAAAGATTAAGTCTTGATCAAGATCAACAAAGAGGAAACAAAAAATGAAAAATTTAAGTAAAATCGCTTTTGCAGCCATCATTGCCTTATCGGCAACGGGGCTTTCTGCTGAGATGCAAACAGCTGAAGGGCTTAGCTTTAAAGGCACATCACACGTTAAGCAACATTTAACAACATTCCATTTTAAAGATGGAAGCCATGTTGTAATGCCAGGAGCATATGAACATTTTGGCGATACCTTGAAAAAAGATATCAAAGAAAAAGCAGATAAGTTTCTTGAAAAAAGAAACAAAAAACAAAAAGAAAACGCCGCTAAAAAAATGGCTGGCAAAAAAGCGAGTGACATTGTAGGCGCAACACACACTAAATTAATGTCTAATACAATTATTACAGATGTTAAAGGTCACAAACAGATGTCAATTATTCCTGTTGGCGCAACACACAAGCATGGTGGTAATGAACAGCATGAAAAGAAAGTTACATCACTCTTCAACTTAAATGCAGGTCTTTCTAATGTCATGAATGATATTCCTGATATTATTGGTGCTGGTGTTGCAGGTGCTGGTATCGGTGGTGCAATAACAGGTGTTGTCGGTACTGTTGGTGGTACCGCGCTTGGTGGCGTAGGTGAATTTATTACAGGTCCACTAGGTGCTGTTGCTGGTGGTGCTGTGGGTGCTGCTATTGGCGCAGTTGGCGCTATTGCTGGTAAGTTTATCAGTGGTGCTATGGGCTAATAAGCTCTAAGCTTATGGCTTTATAAGGAAGGGGGCTTCGGCTCCCTTTTTTGTGCGCTAATTGTATAGTTTCATTATTTTGCTATAACAGATCCACTTTACGATGGCCGTTTTTTCTAGATAATTACAGCCTGCCTTATGAGGGTTTAAAATGGAGAGATTTTTTCTGATCGTAAGGCGCAGCGCGCAATACGTACCTTTGTACGTTAAAGTGCTGCAACGAAAATAGTGGGGAAAAGAATCTATTTTATAGGTAATCGTAAAGTGGATCTGTTATAAGCTTAGACGGACCCTAAAAGTCTTCGTTAAAATAAGATTTTGAGATTTATGATCGACACTAAAAAGCGCCAGCAAAAAGCCATTGTTATCCACCCTGAACTGCGCCATTTCCAAGAGGAAGGCGTGCTAGAACGCGAACCTGAGGCAAAACTTGAAGAAGCTGTGGGTTTGGCTCTTGCCATTAAGCTTAAAATTATCAGCCAGCATGTCATCACGGTTTCAAAGCCCAAGCCCGGAACATTGGTTGGTACAGGTAAGCTTGAGGACATTCTAACAGAAGTTCGGGCGCACGAGGTTGATCTGATCATCTTCAACCATCCACTCACCCCGGTTCAGCAACGAAATTTAGAGAAGTTTTTTGAGGCTAAGGTAATTGATCGCACCGGCCTGATCCTGGAGATCTTTGGTGAGCGCGCCCGCACCTATGAAGGACGCTTGCAGGTGGAACTTGCAGCGCTTACATACCAGCGTAGCCGTCTTGTCCGGTCCTGGACCCATCTGGAGCGTCAGCGTGGCGGCATGGGCACGGTCGGCGGCCCAGGCGAGACGCAGATTGAACTCGATCGCCGGATGATTAACGAGCGCATTGAGAAGATCAAGCGCGAGCTGGAGCATGTGAAGAACACGCGGACACTACATCGTAAATCCCGTAAGAAGGTCCCCTACCCGATTGTCGCCCTTGTGGGGTACACCAATGCGGGCAAGTCGACGCTGTTTAACCGGCTAACAAAAGCGGATGTATTTGCAGAGGATCTGCTGTTTGCAACCCTTGACCCGACCCTTCGAATTGTTGAATTGCCTTCTGGTATGAAGGTGATCATGTCGGATACGGTTGGATTTATCTCTGATCTTCCAACAACACTCATTGCTTCATTCCGCGCAACGCTGGAGGAAGTGCTGGAGGCCGATCTTATTCTGCATGTGGAGGATGCTTCTCATGAGGATCGTAAGATTCAGCGCCAGGATGTTCTGGAAGTGTTGGAAGAAATTGGTTTGCCGGCCGAGAAGCTAGATGAATCCATTGAGGTCATGAATAAGGTGGACTTGATGGAACGCTCTGCTCAGGATCTTCAGACCAGCGCGCGTAACAATCAGGTCTTTATTTCTGCGGTCAATGGTGACGGCTGTGATGAGCTGCTGGCCCAAGTTGATACGGCCCTGCGCAAAACTCATGTGACGATCAGCTTTGACGTTGATTTGCGCGATGGCGAGGCTTTGGCTTGGTTTTACGAGCATGGGCATGTGGTGTCACGGGAAGATGACGCGCTGGATGCGCATATTGAACTGCAAATTTCGCCGATTAATTTGAATCGTTTATTGAAGCAAAAATTTCAGTATTTCTCGCTCGCGGATCATATGCCTGAATCGGAAAATGAAGAGTTTTAAAAATGAAGACGATTTCCCTGAACGAGAATTTGTATCAGTACGTCAAAGACCACTCCGTTCGCGAACCTGAATATCTGAAAAACTTACGCGAGGAAACAGCAAAAAACTCTGCTGCGCGCATGCAAATTACCCCAGACCAGGGGCAGTTCATGAACTTTTTCCTGAAATGCATGGGGGCGAAGCGCGCCATTGAAATCGGTACATTTACAGGCTACAGCAGTCTTTGTATCGCTGATGCTTTGGGTGCTGATGGCAAGCTTATTTGCTGCGATAAGGATCCGCGGCCGCTTGAGATGGCTAAAAAATACTGGGAAATATCAGGTTTGCAAAACCGCATCGATCTGCGGCTTGGGGATGCCCACGAAACGATTGATCAGCTTATTGCAGACCCTCAGAACCATAACCAGTTTGATTTTGCCTTTGTTGAC
>CAYGJW010000019.1:0-16658 GCA_964350415.1 uncultured Alphaproteobacteria bacterium | reverse complement strand
TCCTCAAGCAGAAACCTCAAAAGAGGCACCACCAAAGAAGAAACAGAAGAAACACAAACATGATGGGATTAACTTGTCTACAGGGGTATGTTGGAGAATCGACCCAAACGATAATACCAAACTACAAATTTTAGATACAGACGACAAAGTTATTTTTTCCGAAAAAATAATAAATAGATTTGGTAAAAGAAGACTAAACTGTGGACAATTAGATCTACAAATATCATCAGGAACTCGCTTTATTTTTAGCAGGCATCCAAATGATCAAAGAAATCTCACAACATTAAACTTCAAAATTAATGCTGGTGATAGAATATCTGTATACAACGCTCCAAACAATCTAACTGTATACAAAAATCTCAAACTCAAGGATATTAAAAATTGGAGAGTGCACCCTGGTAAACCTAGGCACTTTCAGCTTTTAGGAGAAAATGACAATGTCCTTTATTCAGGACCCGTCCAAACCCAACAGGGAAAGAGACTTGTCAAAAACGGTGTAATCATATTAAGAATTGCCAATAAGCAAAGTCGCATCCATCGTCATAAAGATGACAATGCAGACCTTGAAGCAAATGATTTCCGCTTTACTACTGGAAATAGGTCTGTATCCAAGTATGAAGATACTAACTTAGAAGAAGCTGTTTGCTGGAGAGTATCTCCGACTCAAAAAGGAATCCTTGAAATTCTTAACAAAAAAAGGGAAATAATCTATTCTGATAACATAGAAACATCTAGGGGAAAAAGACTTCTCGTCAATGGATACTTAAAAATAAAACATAAAAAGGCGTCTTATTGCCTAAAAAGAGATCAAGCTGATACAGCGAATCTTAGCCAAAATGGTTTCGTTGCAGATCAAACATGTCTACGTGTTGGAGAGAAACGCGTAGATACAAGACTTATACCAAATCTAGATGAAATCCCAATGTCAGACGATGAAGAAGGTGAAATGGAGTTCCAAAGAACAACGCTCTCAGGAGCATACAACTTAGATCAAATTGTTAGCCCTAGCAGAGACGACGATTCCGATGAAGACGGCCTTCCTGGTGGTACTAGTTCTGACATGGACGAGAGTGACGATGACGACGGCTATCCCCTGCCAATGGATTGATTTAAATAATTCATAATTTCTGCCAAAAGCCTCAAGCGATATCCTGCTTGGGGCTTTTTTATATACGCACATAAGTCCATTTCTCACTTTTTTATAAAAGCAGCCTCAGCTCATAATTTCAAAAACAAAAAGCGAGAGATTTTGAGATGAGTTTTAGGCAAACAAAGACCCAAAAACGGATTCAGTTAGTCCTTACACAAGAAACAGGGAGCGACGTGTATCCCCATCACCAAGCTTAAAAGCTGATTATATGAGATGAGTGCGAGGCAACTTTAGTTTGAGAAATTTTAGCTTACCTAAGGGTACGTGAATTCTCGAAAACTGAAGTTAACACAGCAATCGTCCATAGAATCAGCTTTTAAGGAGGGAAAGGATTGAATGAGCTGACTCGATGATATTCGACCCCGGCCCAAACACCAATTTAACGCCTGCTTGCTTCAACTCATCGTAATCTTTTTGCGGGATAACGCCGCCGCAAATGACTTGAATGTGTTCTGCTCCTTGACTTTTAAGCGCTTCAATTAATTGCGGCACCAACGTTTTGTGACCTGCAGCTTGAGTTGACACCCCAACCATATGCACATCATTTTCAACAGCTTGCTTGGCAACTTCTTTGGGGGTTTGGAACAATGGCCCGATATCAATATCAAAACCTAAATCTGCGAGTGCTGTGGCTATAATACGGGCGCCGCGATCGTGGCCATCTTGCCCCAGCTTTGCAACAAGTACGCGCGGCTGCCGGCCGTTTTTATCGGCAAATTCTGTGACACGCTGGCGTAATTCTTGATAATCGCTCGAATCTTGATACTGCTTGCTCCACACGCCTGAAACACCCCCTACGGTTAATTGATAGCGTCCCCACACGGACTCCAGACAATCTGAAATTTCCCCCAATGTTGCGCGAGATCGGGCTGCCTCAATCGCAAATGGCAACAAGTTGTCACCACCCTCAGCCGCTGCTTTTAAACGCTCTAGGGCTGTTTGAACTTGGGCGTTATCTCGAATCGCTTTGATTCGTTCCAAGCCTTCTATTTGTTTTTTACGCACAGATTGGTTATCAATATCCCTGATATCCATTGCCTCTTGGCTATCGGATTTATAGCGATTAACGCCAACAATAATTTCTTCCTGTCTGTCAATTCGGGCTTGTCGCTTGGTGGCAGACTCCTCAATTTTCAGCTTGGGAATGCCCAATTCAACAGCTTTTGTCATGCCGCCTAGCGCCTCAACTTCGTCAATCAGTATTTGCGCTTGATCGACCAGATCTTTGGTTAGGCTTTCCACGTAATAACTGCCGCCCAAGGGGTCGATGACAGAAGCGCAATCCGCTTCTTCTCGCAAGATAAGCTGCGTATCCCGGGCCACCTTTGCCGATTGCGCGGTTGGTAAGCTTACGGCCTCGTCATACGCATTGGTATGCAAAGACTGGGTGCCGCCCATGACTGCCGCCAGCGCTTCGATGGTTGTGCGCGTGACATTATTCAGCGGGTCTTGTTCCGTTAAGCTAACCCCAGAGGTCTGGCAGTGAATCCGCATCATTGAGCTTTTTGGATTTTGCGGACCAAATTGCTGCATCAGTCGGCTCCATAACACTCGTGCAGCGCGCAGCTTTGCAACCTCAACAAAAAAGTTCATGCCGATGGCAAAAAAGAAAGATAACTGCGGCGCAAAGTCGTCGACTTTCAACCCCTTACTGAGGGCAGCCCGCACATATTCTACGCCATCAGCGAGGGTATAGGCCAGCTCTTGCACAGCTGTCGCCCCGGCTTCATGCATGTGATAACCGGAGATCGAGATTGGATTAAATTTAGGCATCACTTTGGCTGCGTGTTCAATAATATCCGCTGTAATGCGCATGCTTGGGGCCGGCGGATAGATGAACGTGTTGCGAACCATGAACTCCTTCAGGATATCATTTTGGATGGTGCCGCGGAGTTCTTCTGGTTTAACACCTTGCTCCTCAGCCGCAACAATATAAAACGCCATAATGGGGAGCACAGCACCGTTCATGGTCATCGAAACACTAACGTTCTTCAGGTTTATGCCCTGAAACAGGACTTTCATATCCTCAACTGAGTCAATCGCCACACCGGCCTTGCCAACGTCTCCCTCAACCCGCGGGTGATCCGAGTCATACCCCCTGTGTGTGGCCAGATCAAAGGCAACCGACAGGCCCATTTGACCTTGCTCCATATTCTTTTTGTAAAAAGCGTTGGATTCTTCAGCCGTTGAGAACCCCGCGTACTGGCGCAGCGTCCACGGACGGCCTGTGTACATACTGGCATAGGGGCCGCGTAAGTAAGGGGCCTGTCCTGGGTAGTCCGCTTCAAGCCCAGTCGGCAAATCGTCGCCTGTGTATAATGGCTTAACTTTCAGCCCTTGCGGCGATTGTGTACCTTCAAACGCTGCATCGGCTTGCTCAAACTTTCGTTCCTTGCAATAGCCTGCTTTCCAAGCTGTGTGATTCTCCCCAGACATCACTGACCCTCTTTTTTTATCGTTTTTTTAGAATGACAATCTAGCGGATTTTAGCCCCAACGCAAATGGTCTAATACGTACGTCGGACTGACGCCAAATTGGCAGGCAAGCCCTTCGACCGTTTTTCCTGCTGCAAAGTCCGCAGCATGGATTCCCGATTGAATAAAAATTGAATCGAACCCCTGTTCATTGGCGCCCCGAATATCTGTTCGGAAGGAATCACCGATCATCAGCAATTTTTTACGCGGAATGCCATCAAAATACCCCAAAAAGCGCTCATAAGTACCCGGATAAGGTTTACCATGATAGTGAACAACGCCGCCCATTTCTTTATAAAATTCTGCGATGGCACCCGCACAAATATGAGTTTTCCCGGCCACAGAAATGATCAAATCAGGGTTTGGGCAGACCATTGGTAGGTTTTTATCAAGTGCAACTTTCAACAATTTTTCGTATGTATGAACCGTACTACTAGAGTTTGCAGCCGGGCCAAAACACAGAATAAAGTCAGCATTTTCAATGCCTTGCACCTGTATATAGGACAAGCCTTGGATTGGGCAATCCTGATGATTATCACCTATGAAATAGTACTTATTCCCTAAGCTTGGAACGTATTCCAGCTGCTTTTCAAACACCTGATAGGTGTCTTCTCCGGAGGCATAAATCAATCCGCAGTGCTGAGTCGGGATTCCTTTACTTATCATCCGGTCTTCTGTTAAATCAGTCCTTCTTGGCGAGTTTGAAAGCACCGCAATTTTCTTATTCATTGCTTGCAATTTCTCAAGCACATCGCCAATTTCTGGCACGGCTTTGACGCCGTCATGCATCACGCCCCAAACATCAAAAATGATACCATCGTAATGACTGGCAACATCCAAAATACCTGAAATTACTGGGATTTCTCCCTTTATATTATGATTAGCTGTCATGAATATATCCTTTCAATAAATCTATTAAATCGCTTCTTTCTCAGAAAAATCTGGCATAATTTGGTAGCCATCAGCATCCATCGTCAGCTCGATCACCTGTAGGACCTCATTCACCTGAATGGTGCCATAAACATGCGGATAGATCTTACCATTTGAGGCCGCTTCCCACTTCACTTCTGAAGCCAATTGCTCTGAATCAAGCACTAACAAGAGCATATCTTCAATGCCGCGTGCATACTTGCGCGCCGTATCTTCAATCAATTCTGCTGTTGAGGCATGAATAAAACCATCCTCTTTATCAAGCTCAGCCCCTTCATAAAAGCCTGCTTTTAAGGCGTTTTCCCAATCAGCTTTCGGACATAGGCGATATATATTCATAAGAATCAGACTCCTTAAAATGCTGTAAAAAGTAATTAATGACTAGCATTTCATTTAATCTGCGGCAAGGAAATTACAAACTCTGTATAGGCGCTGTCCTGTGAGTCAACTTCCAGCGATCCCTTAAACTGATTCACAATAATATCATAACAAATGGATAGCCCCAGTCCGGTTCCTTCACCCGCAGGTTTAGTCGTATAAAAGGGTAAAAAGATCTTTTCTCTTACCGCTGCTGGTATCCCACTTCCATTATCGCGAATACGGATAAGAACCAAGCCTGACTTGCCTTCAGTAACAATGCGAACTTCTGGATTTTCTTGGTCTTTGTGTCCCGCTGCATAACACGCATTATCAAGCAGGTTAATCAACACGCGCCCAAGTTCTTGCGGCGCGCCTTCCACCTGGTCATCTTTCGCATCATACTGACGCTTAACCACCACTGAGAAACCAGGGTCTTTCGCCTTGAGCCCCTGAACAGCCAAGTCGACAGCACCATCAACCACCTGATTCAATTCAAATATTTCAACATCCTGCTCTGAATCCCGTGCGTGCAATTGCATGGCTTTGATGGTTTCATTCGCACGGTTGGCGTGCTCCATGACCTTCGTCGCATTCACCTGAAGCAGCGCCAACTCACCACTTAGATCAGCGCGCTGCTCAACACTTAATTCCGATTCTAAACGCTGCTGCAACTGCCCGGCTATCTCTTCTGAAAGTTCAGAAAAGTTCTTGATAAAATTCAATGGATTTTTAAGTTCATGGGCAATACTGGCGGTAACCTTACCTAAAGATGCCATTTTTTCTTGAAACAAGGCCCTTTGCTGCAAGTTTTTAAGATCATTAATGGTTTGTTCTAACTGAATATTTTTCTCAGAAAGCTCTGCTGTGCGCTCTTGCACGCGCAGCTCCAAAATAGATCGCAATCGCCTATCCCGAATAAACAGCCACAGCAAAAATAACGTTAATAAACCAACAACCGCAATGCCGACCATCAGAAATAACCGTAAGTCCGCAACATGGGATTGCTGAGATTTTAAGCTTTCAATTCGATCCGTTGTCGTGCGGTCAAGCAATGTACTCGCCTGCTGATAAAGTGCCTCAAGCCTGATCTCAAAGTCCTTGTGTCCATGGCTTGCACCTTGCTGTACAGCCTCAATTGCGTCGCTTTCAATTGGGGGGATTTTTTCAAGAAAAGCCTCAAAATCCTCAGTCATTTTCGAGCCATCGTCTTTTAAGACGCCTGACATTTCCTTCAATTGCTGCCCCGACAATACAAGCTGCGCCGCATCTTCTGAGAATCCAGTTTGCTGAAATGTTTCAAGCCTGGTTCTGACCTCTGCAATTTTCCCAAGCATACTGGCTTGCGTCTTAATCTGTTCGAGTAGCCGAGCTGGAACCAGCCTCACAATTTCATCTAGCTGCCCTTGCAATGCAACCATTGAGGTAATAAACACAACCCCTACAAACAGGGTTACCACCATAAACAGGCCATTGATACGCTTCGATAAATTCCGAAAAAGCAGGCGCTCATACCAGGCGTTACTGCGATTTTTTAGTATCAACTTGCGGTCCATATCTTTCCTTTACAGTGTCGTCTCTGCCCAGGCTTTAATGACATCACCTAAACGCGGATCCTTTAGAAGATCAAAGTGGCCCACCCCCTCAAAACATTCAAAACTGCTTTGCTGACAAGGCTCCATGACCTTCTGCATTTTATCTGAGCTCACAACTGTATCCTGCTCTCCTGATAAAACAAGTACTGGGGCCCTCAGGCTTTTTAAATCTTCTTCATAGTCCTTATGCGCTTTAAAAGCCTCCCGCATACGGTGCGTGTAAGAACGCACAACCAGTGTGTCGCCCTTAAGTTCGGAAAAGTTAAAATATAAAACCCGTTGCATCGAGTCATTCTGAAACCCAAGCCGTTGAGATTTTTCGATGTGCCGGATTGTATCAAGATCAATTTGAATTTCTTCAGAATCGCGATCCCATAAAACATTCGGGGCTTTGGGATCAAAGAACGGTGCAATAAAAACATATCCCGCAACATTTTCCAACAAGCCCAAACGCGCGCACTTTGCAAGCAATCCTGCTGCAGCTGAAAACCCAACATAAATTATTTTTTTGCCCAAAGCAGCTTTTGCAACGTAAGCTGCGAACTGATGAACGTCTTGCTCCAGTATTGCCCCCGAAGGCGTATCACCCCGATCACCGCCAGAACGTCCATGCCCCCTCAGATCAACACTATAAAAATCACCAATACCAGACTGCGCCAAAGGCTTGTAATACCCGCTGTGGGCAGAAGATCCATGAATGGCTGCATAAACAAAGCGTGCATTTGCTGCACCGCCTTGAGTCATATATCCATGCAAATGACAACGATCCTGAGCTGTCAGGGTAAAGTCCGAAGACCCGTCATTGCTTTCTATTTCCCTTACATCATATTTATATGCACTGCTAACCATAGCCAAAGAACCACTTTCCAGATAATACTATCAACACTATAGTGAAAAAATAACAAATCTGGAACTAAGCATATGCTCTTAAAGCAATTTTTTGATCAAGAGTCCTCAACCTACACCTATTTAATGGCGACAGAGTCAAGAGAAGCCCTCATTATCGACCCTGTTCTAGAGCACCTTGATGATTATCTTAAAGCCCTAAACTCACTTGATTTAAAGCTGGTTTATTGCCTGGACACCCATATGCACGCCGATCACGTCACCGCCACAGGCCCTTTAAGAAAAGCGACCGCTTGCGCATTGGCAATGGGGGAGCAAACAAAAGCCGAGCCCATTGACCTCAGGCTTAAAGACGGGGATCATTTAAAAATCAATGACTTAGATCTTAAGGCAATTTATACACCCGGGCATACGGATGATTCCTATTGCTTCAAAATTGGTCATCGGCTTTTTACCGGCGATACACTGCTGATTAACGCAACAGGTCGCACTGATTTTCAAAACGGGGATCCTTACAAACAATATGATAGCCTATTCAATAAAATTTTAACGCTTCCCCCTGAAACACTGGTTTTTCCAGCCCACGATTATAACGGCAGGACAAGCAGTACAATTGGCAACGAACTGAATAACAATCCCAGACTACAAGTAAAAAATGCACAAGAGTATGCTGAAATCATGCAAGGACTCAACCTTCCAGAACCAAAAAAAATCAAGACAGCAATACCCAAAAATCTAAAATGTGGATTAATTTAAACAAGTATTTACCTGAATATTAATAATATATATTTGATAATTATAACTATAAAATAATTATCATTTGCTATCTAGTGTGGTAATTTTAACATCAGTTAAATAAAACCAGGAGATAGTACAATGAGATACCATTTATTAACTTTAATAATTTCAATATCAACCATAGCAATAGGAACTTACACTTCCGATGCTGCGCAGATAGACGCCCCGCAAAAAAACTTAGGTATTAACGACAAAGACAATGTCTCGCTATCGCAAGACGATGAAATCGAAATAAGTAATGGCGTCCAGCAAGTTTCAAAGCAATTAAGCGGTTACACCGCTGTTGAAGTCAAAGAAATCATCAAACGTGTTGTCGAAGCCAAAGAGCAAATACTTGCAGGCCTACCCACAGGGGAAGTCATCAAAATTAGGAATCACACAAAGTACGATCTGGTCTTTTTTGAGGCAAATCTTTCTCGCAAACCTTTAAAGCTTGCAAAGCGTGTCCACAAGGCCATCCAGCATGCGCGCCGCAACGGACATGGCGGTATCCTAAAAGCGCAGAGCCGAACACAGCATCAGCACCTGCAAAATGCCAAACATTTATTTTTTATGAAAAAACCGACTGAAACCATTAAAAAGACCACTCAGCTTGTCACGAGTATTGTCGGTATGGATCCTATGGCAATTATCGATGCACCCAGCGTTATATCAAACTTCAAAGCGGGGCATTGCAGAGTATACAAGCCATCAGAAGTCCTGCTGGATGTCAAAGCAAAGGCAGGATTTGTCTATTGCAAATGCCGCCAAAAATTTAATGAACTGGGACAAAGAATATGTAAAGACTAGAAGCATTCAAACTAAGAAAATGCGTTGCAATACTGCGGCGCATTTTTATTTTATGTTTATTAATGCTATACTTGAATATACAAGGAGGAGACTATGAATAAAAACAATATCATCTTCCAGCAGTTTAGAATTTTAACAACTGCAGAGATCCTTTATCATCTACCAGACTTCCCAGAACTTCTTCAAACCTACTTATGGCAAGAAAATGATCTGGTTCCAAGCTTCCCTAAACTCCGAGGCTTCCTTGATTATTGGAGCAAAAACCTGGACGGCAAACTGCATTCTGTCAAAGTCTGTCACGCAGATCTGGAGCTTCCCCATGAATTCTCATTCGCTGACATTGAACTGACGAAACAGTAGTACTGCAAACATAAAGACAATCTTATAAGAAAGCCCGGAAACTAGTTTCCGGGCTTTCTTATTTAGGACACTTAAACAACCAAGGGATTAGATCCCCTACTTGCTAAACAACAGCTTTGGTCTGATGCGACCCTGTCATGGTGCGCAAGACATAATGCAAAATACCGTCATTCTGGAAGTACGTCAGCTCATCGGCTGTATCAATACGAACTTGTAACATAACATCTTTCTTGCTTCCGTCTTTAAAGGTCATTTCGCAAGCAATTTTCTGACGTGGCTTCAGGTCAGCAAGGCCTTTAATTGTAAAAGATGTATGCGCATCAATATTCAGACTTTTACGATTATCACTGCCGGTAAATTCAAGCGGGATAACGCCCATACCAATCAAGTTGGATCGATGGATACGCTCATACCCCTCAGAAATAACAGCCCTGACACCCAGTAAGCGCGTACCCTTTGCAGCCCAGTCCCGGGATGATCCCTGGCCATAATTCGTTCCTGCAACCACCACAAGCGGCGTACCTTCGGCCTTATACAGCATTGCCGCGTCATAAATCGATGTTTCCGTGCCTTCAGGCATATGCTTGGTACTGCTTCCTTGCTTGTCTGGTGTCATTTCATTCTGCAAGCGAATGTTGGCAAAGGTACCGCGCATCATGATTTCATGATTACCGCGTCTAGAACCATAGGAATTAAAATCATGAGCTTGAACACCCAAGGCCTGCAAATACTTACCCGCAGGGCTGTCGCCTTTAATGGATCCGGCAGGAGAAATATGATCCGTCGTGATCATATCGCCCAAAATCGCAAGCGGCTTTGCATCAATAATGTCTTTGGTAACGGACGGTGTTTTTGACATCCCTTCGAAGTAAGGTGGATGCTGGACATAACTGCTCATTTGATCCCAGTTATAGGTCAGATCGCTGCTTTCAGCTGAAACGCTTTGCCAGTGGGCATCGCCTTTAAACACTTCACTGTAACGCTTTTTAAACATCTCTTGCGTCACGCATGAAGCCACATATTCAGCAATTTCTTTATTGGAAGGCCAAATATCTTTCAGATAAACATCTTGTCCTGTTGGATCGATGCCGATTGGATCTTTCAAAAGATCAACACGCACAGATCCGGCCAAAGCATAAGCCACAACCAGAATCGGTGAGGCAAGATAATTAGCCTTCGTATGCGGGTTAATGCGCCCTTCAAAGTTACGGTTTCCAGAAAGGACAGAAGCAACATACATGCTTTCGTCATCAATGACTTTGGCAAACTTATCATCCAAAGGACCTGAGTTACCAATACACGTCGTGCAACCATACCCCACAAGGTTAAATCCAAGTGCATCCAAGTCTTTTTGCAAACCAGCTTTCTCAAGATAATCCGTTACAACTTTTGATCCTGGAGCCAGCGATGTTTTAACCCATGGTTTCACTTGCAGCCCGCGCTTCAGCGCATTCCTCGCAAGCAACCCTGCGCCCAACATCACAGAAGGATTCGATGTATTTGTACAGCTGGTAATCGCTGCAATCATCACATGACCGTCCTCCAGGCTGTAATTTTCCCCTTCAACTGGATGCTGGCGCCCCTTTGAAGACTGATTATCGCTCATTTTTTCAAGCTCAGCACTGAATGAACTGGCAATATTCGACAGGGCAATATTGTCTTGCGGCAATCTCGGCCCAGCCATCGAAGGCTCAACTGTTGAAATATCCAATGAAATTGTGTCTGTAAAAATTGGCTCAGGGGTTTTTTCATCACGCCAAATACCCTGTTCCTTTGCATAGGCTTCAACAATATTTACCACATGTTCGTCACGTGCTGTAAAGCGCAGATAATTAATGGTTTCTTTATCAATAGGGAAGAAGCCACATGTTGCACCATATTCTGGTGCCATATTGGCAACCGTCGCACGGTCTGCCAAAGAAAGTGCATCCAAGCCATCGCCGTAGAACTCAACAAACTTACCAACAACGCCTTTTTCGCGCAGCATTTGCGTCACTTGTAAAACAAGATCCGTTGCTGTTGTGCCTTCTTTCATAGCGCCTGTCAGCTTAAAGCCCACAACTTCTGGCACCAACATTGAAATTGGCTGGCCTAGCATGGCTGCTTCGGCCTCAATACCGCCAACACCCCAGCCCAAAACGGCAAGGGCATTGATCATTGTTGTATGACTATCTGTACCGACAACCGTATCCGGGTAAATCAGATCACCATCCGCATAGTTAGCCTCAGACCAAACCACTTGGCCCAAGTATTCTAAGTTTACTTGGTGACAAATCCCTGTGCCAGGCGGCACCACGCGGAAATTATCAAAGCTTTTTTGCCCCCAGCTTAGGAAGGCATAACGCTCTTGATTGCGCTCATATTCGCGATCAACATTGGCTTCAAATGCATTTGCACTTGCATATTCATCAACCATCACAGAGTGATCAATCACCAAATCAACAGGAACAAGTGGGTTAATGCGGCGCGGGTCACCTTTTAACTTTTTTACGGCATCACGCATGGCTGCCAAATCAACAACAGCAGGGACGCCGGTGAAATCTTGCATTAATACACGAGCAGGCCTAAAGGCAATTTCCCGATCAACTTTTTTATTTTTGCTCCAAGCGCAGATCGATTTGATATCCTCAGATGTCACGCGTTGTCCATCTTCAAAACGCAGCAAATTTTCAAGCAGCACTTTGATTGAGAAAGGAATACGATCAATATCGCCTAATCCCTTACCTTCCAGCCCTTTAAGGCTGTAGTAACGGTATGATTTCCCGCCAACTTCAAGCTGACGCAACACATCTAGTGAATGATTATCCGTTTTAGACACACAATTCTCCCAAAAAGCAGTATTATCAGACCATTACCTCTCACACTTTTGCGAAAGAGTTGGCCGAAGATTATTATTCCACTATACTCCTACAAGGATTTTTCTCCAATAGCAAAACATAGATAATGAACTTAGAACTGTATCAAATAACGCTTACACGCGGACACAAGAAGCTTTTTAAAGAACTATCACTTTGCCTAAAATCAGGGGATGCTCTGAGCGTTCGTGGTGCAAACGGTTCTGGCAAAAGCTCCCTTTTGAAACTGATTGCTGGACTGATTAAACCAAGCCAAGGCATGGTGAAATTTGACGCCCCAACGGCGCCAACTCAAATACTAAACTACCTTGGCCATAAAAATGCACTGAAACAAGACCTGTCTCCCCTAGAAAATATTCTTTACTGGCACCCTAATGCAAAAGGTCGTGCCTTATCGATCCTCGAATCTTTTGGACTTTCAGCCCACCTGCATACCCCCCTAAAAAAGCTGTCTCAAGGGCAGCAGCGACGCGTAGCCCTAACCCGCAGCTTGCTTAGCCCGGCGTCAATATGGCTACTTGACGAGCCCGCAACGAACCTTGACGCCCCAGGACAAAGCATTGTCACGATGCACCTACAAGAACATGTAAATAGCGGCGGTATTCTTATCTTGAGCGAGCATACAACGCCGTTGCTACCGCACAGCCCTGTCCTTGATCTTGATACCTTGAATATGCAAAAGGCCGCCTGATGCAAAACTTAATCCCCCTCCTGAATCAAGATCTCAAGCTTTCTTTCAAAGGCCACGGCAAGGGCCTCTACCCCGTTGCATTACTTATCTTGTCGCTCATGCTGTTCACCTTCAGCCTTGGCCCTGATCCGCAACAGCTTGCAAGCCTGGGGGCGGCCTTACTATGGGCCCTGGCCCTGCTTATGTCGTGCCAGCAAGAATCTGCACTGATTGAACAAGATGCCCTCGACGGCTGTCTTGAACAACATTTACTAAGGCGTACTTCTATGCCGCTTTATATTGCATCAAAGACCATAACACACTGGGCTATGACAGGCCTTCCTATGCTTGTGCTTGCGCCTTTACTGGCTCATTTATTAAACTTACCGTCCAGTATACTGTCTATACTAACACTCACTTTAGTACTGGGGACACCGACCCTAAGCCTGCTGGCTGTCATGGGGACGTGCCTCACCCTGGGCGCTAAAAATGGCTTTATTCTGCGCTCTCTTACCATTCTACCCCTAAGCATACCCATTCTAATTTTTGCATCAGGGGCCTTACAAGCGCACTCGGCATCACAAAGCACCGCCGCACATTTAAGTCTGCTGGGTGCAAGCCTTCTGATTGCCATCGTGATTTGCCCTGTGGTATCAATAATAACAATTCAAGATCACTCAACCTAAGCGAGCCTTTCCTGTGCAAATTCTATACAAGCTTTTCAAACCTGACAGACTCTTTAAGCTAACAAGCAGGCTTATTCCCCTAAGCCTCGCTCTTCTTGTTCCCCTTCTAGCTGCGGGTCTGTACACAGCGCTTGTATCCTCACCGGCAGACTACCAGCAAGGCGAGACCGTTCGCATCATGTATATCCATGTCCCTTCGGCTTGGCTGTCTATGCTGCTGTACGGGGCTGTCGCGATGCTTAGTTTAGGGTTTTTAGTTTGGCGCCACCCCATGAGCTTTGTCTTAGCGAATCAAGCAGCCTTAATTGGACTGGTTTTTACAAGTATTACACTGATCACTGGATCAATCTGGGGCTACCCAACCTGGGGCACTTGGTGGGTCTGGGATGCACGCCTTACATCCTACCTTATTCTGTGGTTTTTATACTTTGGATATCTCGCTTTAAGCCGCGGCTTTGATGATGAGGAACTTGCCGCAAAGCGCGCTTCGATCCTGGCGTTGATCGGCATTATAAATCTACCCATTATAAAATGGTCTGTGAACTGGTGGAACACCCTACATCAACCAGCCAGCGTGCTAAAGGCTTCCGGCCCTTCCATTCATCCCAGCATGCTGACACCGCTGTTCTTGATGTTCGGTGCGCTTATAATCCTAACTATATTATTGCTTTCCCTAAGACTCAGAACAGCCATCCTGCTTAGAAAACGCGCCCCTATAACGGAATTTCACCATGCTTGAAAATAATCTGATTCAGTCTCCTGAGCAGTTTCTAACTTACGTTCATGCGGCCTATGCTTGTGCAGGATTTTTACTGATCGCCCTCAGCCTACACAGCTTTAAGCAATTTCGTAAAGCCAAAGGCCCCCGCCGTGAAGCCTAAATACAAACGCCTGTTCACCCTTACTTTTATCGTCTTTGCATTAGGCGGTGCGGCTGGGCTCGTGCTGAATGCACTCTCCAATAAAGTGACTTACTTTTATAAGCCCACGGAGCTTAAAGCAGCGACTCTTATACCGAATAAAGTGATCCGACTGGGCGGTTACGTCAAAAATGGTAGTGTCGAGCGGGATCCAGAAACACTCGCTTTAAATTTTATCGTGACGGATTTCATCAACGACCTCGCCGTGTCCTACCTTGGGGTGCCGCCAAATCTTTTTCGTGAGGGGCAGGGGATCATTGCAGAGGGTACCTTAGACCAAGCTCAGGTCTTCCAAGCAAAAACCTTATTTGCCAAACATGATGAGAATTACAAGCCCCCGCAACTTCAGGACATCAAAGACCCTTCGCTTAATCAATAAAATAGGGAGACACCCATGCAACAAGGCTACCGATTTGACGATCTGACCGTTGGCATGCAAGCCAGTTACCGTAAAACCATTACGGAAGAAGACATTCTGCTGTTTGCTCAACTTTCCGGGGATACAAACCCGCTACATATGGACAAAGACTATGCGCGCAGCACTCATTTCAAAGGCCGCATCGCCCACGGGTTGCTGACTGCCAGCTTAATTTCCACGGTACTTGGCACCAAGCTTCCTGGCGAAGGCTGCATTTATGTATCGCAGAATCTGAAATTTAAAGAACCTGTCCGTATCGGCCATACAATTGAGGCAAAAGCGATCGTAAAAGAACTTAATTCTGAGCGTAATTTTGTAACTTTAACGACAAACTGCACCGTCAGCGGCACCGTGGTCTTGAAAGGCGAGTGCGTTATGTATGTTCCTTCCAGAAAACCCTAAGGGTATTTTTTTAAGAAGCTTCGCTCTTACGCACCAAGTCATGCAGCAAGTTAACAAATACAGGCTTCCGAAGCTCCAGAGCTGAAAAATATTCCGTATCTGCAGCCTGTATAACAGGATTCATCTCTTCAAGAATATGTTCACCTGCATCTGTCAAAAAAACCTGTTTCACCCGTGCATCCGTACGACTAGCCACTCTTTTAATTAAATCTTTAGATTCCAATTTCTGCAATAACTGGGAAGTCTGATTTATATCCATCTTAAGCTGTTCTGAGATTTTCACTTGGGAAACAGATTCTTTTTTACTAAAAAACTGAACTGCCCTAAGTGTCGTAAATTGAACGTAAGACAAACAATAAGGCTTTAGTGCATTCGACAATGCACGCCGCCATAAACCGGTGGCTTCCATCAGCAAAAGGCCAATATTGTCTTGCGATGAATGAACACTACTTGTGCGATTCCAGTCCTTTGGCATAACATTTCCACATCTTTTTATTTTTATAATATTATTATTTCACCTTTACTATCAAGCCTAAACTGCATCGTGACGCGCTTAAGCGTTTGTGCTAAATAGAAATACATTCTTAAAGATTGAGGTATACGATGTCACGCACACACCTTCAGGTTCGCGAAAATCTTGCAGCTGCTTATCAGATCATTGGCAAGCTGGGCCTTGCAGATCACACTTACACGCACCTCTCTGCACGCGTTCCCGGTGAGAGCAGCTATTTCATTCTTCCTTTCGGACTGATGTTTGAAGAAGTCACAGCCGATAACTTACTGCACGTTAATTTTGATGGCACAATTCTCGAAGGCTCTGAATACCAGTACAATAAAACCGGCTACGTCATCCACGGCACAATTTATAAAGCGCGCCCAGACCTAAATGCCATTTTTCATCTGCACACCCATGCTGGTATCGCCGTTTCTGCGATGAAAAAAGGGTTGATGCCAATTAGTCAGTGGGCGCTACATTTTTACGGAAAGCTTTCCTATCATGATTATAATTCTCTGGCCTTGGATACGGATACACACAGCGATCCTTTGACTCAGGACCTAGGCAGCAACAAGACAATGTTCTTGCGTAATCACGGCACACTTACTTGTGGGGCAACTATTCACGAGGCCATGTTCTATACCCATCATCTTGAGCAAGCCTGCAAGGCCCAGTGCCTGGCACTTCAATCTGATGAAGAGCTTATTCTACCCGCCCATGAGATTTGCGAAAAAAGTGTCAAAGACCTGCTTGGGTTTGAAAAAGACCTGGGTAAAAGAGACTGGGAAGCTTACAAACGTTATTATGGAATTTCAACGGACAGGTTAAATAGCCTGAGGCCTGCTGCTTAAACAAGCTTAAGAACACGCAACTGCAAAACAACTTAAATACAATATAAAAAAACAATTACAC
>CAYGJW010000018.1:11771-16740 GCA_964350415.1 uncultured Alphaproteobacteria bacterium | reverse complement strand
TGGTACACGTGAGCCAACGATTCAGCGTCAGGGGCGTGATCGTATCTTGGTTCAATTGCCAGGTCTTGATGATCCAACTCATATTAAGAACTTATTGGGTAAAACAGCTAAAATGACTTTTCATTTAGAGGATGATGAATACATCAAGACAGGGCGTCGTCGTCCAGGAACAATGCTTGTTCCGCATGAGAAGAATCTAGCTCAAAAAACTGCTTTGCACAAACGTGTGATGGTTAGCGGTGACTCACTCGTTGATTCACGTCCACAATTGGGTGAGGGTGGTAAGTGGGTTGTTTCTTTCCGTTTTGATTCAACAGGTACGCGCCGCTTTGGTAAAGCAACAAAAGAAAATATTGGTAAGATCTTTGCGATTGTCCTTGATGGTAAAATCATTATGGAGCCGCGCATTGAAGTTCCAATCATGAACGGTTCAGGGGTTATCAAAGGCAGCTTTACAGCGCAAGAAGCAAATGACATGTCACTGCTCATGCGCTCTGGTGCGTTACCTGCACCACTAACTGTCATTGAAGAACGTAGTGTTGGTCCTGACTTAGGTGCTGATTCAATCCTAGCCGGTGAGATGGCTTGTGTGATTGCATTTGTTCTCGTTATCGTGATGATGTTTGTGTATTACGGTAAATTTGGTCTTGTATCGAATATCGCTTTGCTCTTTAACCTTGTGATCTTGTTGGCTCTTCTATCTGTTCTACAGGCAACACTTACGTTGCCTGGTATTGCGGGTATCGTTCTGACTTTGGGTATGGCTGTGGATGCCAATGTTGTCATCTTTGAGCGCATACAAGAAGAACTTGATCAAGGACATAAACCGTTTCAAGCCATTGAAATAGGTTATGAACGGGCGCTGACATCCATCATTGATTCAAACATCACAACGCTTATTGCTGCAGCAATCCTGTTCTTCCTGGGAACGGGGCCTGTTAAAGGATTTGCAGTTACGCTTGCTCTTGGTTTGATGTCTTCAATGTTCACAGCGATTTTACTGACGCGCTTAATGATTGCTAAGTGGTATGTTAACCGCCGTATGGAAACGATTCGTGTGCATTTGATGCGCTTAATTCCATCTAAAACCAGTATTGCATTTATCAACAGACGTAAGTTTATGTTTGTTCTGTCTATTTTGCTTGTTGGTGGCTCCATTGGTTCTGTTGTTGTAAAAGGCCTTAACTTTGGCGTTGATTTCAAGGGCGGGATATTAATGGAAGTTCGGATGCCTGAGGCAGCTGATCTTTCTGATATGCGGACACGCCTTAATAAGTTGGATCTAGGTGAAGCCATGTTGCAAGAATTTGGTCAGAATACGGATGTTCTTATTCGTATTGAAAAGCAAGAAGGTGGAGAAAAAGAGCAGGCTGCAGCAGTCCTTAAGGTTAAAGCAGAACTGGGTGATAAGGTTGATTATCGCCGGACAGAATTTGTTGGACCAAAGGTTGGCGGAGAGCTGATCGAAGATGGTATTTTAGCCATTTCCTTAGCGTTGCTTGCAATTATGTTCTACGTTTGGATGCGCTTTGATTGGCAGTTTGGTTTATGTGCCGTTGTTGCGCTTTTCCATGATGTTATCGCAACAATAGGGCTCTTCTCATTCACTCAGATTGAGTTTAATTTAACTATCGTTGCTGCACTGCTGACTATTCTTGGGTATTCGATCAATGATACGGTAATCATTTATGATCGGGTACGTGAGAATCTTAAGAAGTATCGTACAATGGAGATTAAAGACTTACTCAACATGAGTATTAATGAGACGCTTTCCAGAACGATCATGACAAGTGGTACGACCCTAATCGCTGTGCTTGCCCTGTATGTCTTTGGCGGTTATGTGATCTCAGGTCTTAGCCTTGCACTGCTTTGGGGCGTGATCATTGGGACTTATTCATCGATTTGTATTGCGGTTCCAATGTTACTTTCTCTTAGTATTAATAGAAATCTTGGTGAAGAGACTGATGATAGTAAGGGGCAATTCGGTGATGGTGTTCAGGTCTAGTCCTGATAACTAAGCTGTTCATTGTGTAAAAGAAAACCCCCGCTGAGATTCTCAGCGGGGGTTTTCTTTGCGTTAGAAGTTATTTTTATCGCTCGTTATTTTATAGAAAATTTTTGTGCATAATGCACCCTTGTGTACTTGTGGCGTACATCGTGCGCACGGGCATTATAAGGATGAGAATTTATAGGTGCAAAAATGAACCAATCAAGGAAAATTATAAACTACTCAGCAATAGCCTAAGGGAAAACCCTAGAGATGGATCAGCGTGTACGCTTCATGCAAAAGTCGATCACATCGCCTAACGCCTTGCAATAGACGTTCTGAGGCAGCGTTGAAAGGCTTGCATGGGCCTGGTTAGCATAATCTTGAGCAAGTTCAATAGAGCGCTCAAAAGCCTGGTGTCTTTTCAAGATAGACAAAGCTGTCTTGTGGTCACCCTCATTTTGGTTGAGGTCCTCAAGGGTGCGTTTCCAAAACAAGCGTTCTTCTGCTGTTGCTTCTTGAAGGGCAAAGATGACGGGTAGGGTGATTTTCCCTTGCGCAAAATCATTAGCAGCTGTTTTTCCAGTTTGTTCGTCGTCTGCTGTATAATCCAGTAGATCGTCAACAATTTGGAAGAGCATTCCCAAATGAGTCCCAAAGTCCCGTAAGGCTGATATGGTCTGGCTGTCTTGATCTGCAAGAATAGGACCAATCTGTGTAGTAGAGGAAAAAAGCTGTGCTGTCTTGCAACGGACAACATCAAGATAGTTCTCAAAAGTCGCATCGATATTGTTGCTGAGTAGCAGTTGTTTTACTTCACCTTCTGCAATGATTGCAGAAGTATCTGATAGAAGTTGCAAAACGGGGAGTGATTTTTCAGCAACCATAAGTTGGAAAGAGCGGCTAAGAAGGTAGTCACCAACCAAAACGCTGGCTTTGTTTCCCCACACATCATTTGCTGTCTTAAGGCCGCGCCTGACCAAACTTTCATCGACAACATCATCGTGCAGAAGGGTCGCTGTGTGAATCAGTTCAATGCAGGAGGCAAATGTAATGTGTGTTTTGCCTTCGTAACCAGAAAGTTTCGCACAGGCAATGGTAAGAAGAGGGCGTAACCGTTTCCCACCAGCGGCAATAATATGTGCACTAAGTTTTGGTATAAGGGCGACATGGCTGCCAAGGTGCGAGGAAAGAAGTGTATCGACTGCATCAAAGTCTTCTGCCAAAAGGTCACGTAAAGAGCCGATTGCGTCATACTCGTTTGTGTCTTGTGAGGTCTTAGCGTGTGCAGTTGCAGTCATGAACAAAATTTCCCAATATGTTTATTATTTCATAGAGGATACGTCAGACGCTGTCTGCGTCAAGCGCTTCTTAGTGAGTTTTTAGGAGATTGTAGAAAATAGTGTAATTTTATCATGTTGAGAATGATATGTAGGAGATGCGTTCATTTTACAGCAAGGAGGTCAATGATAAGTAATCTTTCTGCTCCTTTATTTGTTGTCTTGTGAAAATATAAATGTTGTTTGATTTGTGCTTATTTAGTATTTTATATAAATGAAAATAAGCTGCTTTTGTTCTTTTATCTTTTTTATAAGCATGACTTTTTTGTCATCTCCTTTGCGTGCTTTTGAAGTAATTGATCACGGTCATTTGCTTAAAAGAATTAAATGTGCAAAACAAGAAAATCGCCCAATAGGCATTGCTTTTGGTTGTGTTTCTGGGGAAATCGAATATCGAATCAAAGATAAATTTAATTCTGAGCTGCCTTCAAGAACACTCTGGATTGGAATTGATAATAAAAGAGACCACACACCTTCAAGAGCAGGGCTTTTCATACACGGAGGTGCTTTTAATAGGAATATTGTTTTTACAAGACCAATGCGGAATCTGAAAGATTTTTTTGTTCAGCCTAATATTTTAATGAATGCTTATAATGCAGATCACTGGATTCAGCTTGTCCGTTTTTTTAGGAAGCATGGCATTGGTATTGATGAAATTATGTTCGAAGGCTTGGGGTTGCCAACCTTACGGCATAATTATATCTGGTCGAATGCTTTGAAAATTCTGAATAGAGGAGGGCGTTTTTATGGGTATGGGTATTTTTCAGGCTCTGACCGGGAAGTTTTTGGTCGCTTGAAGTGGGAGCTTGGGTCTCAGATTGGTTTTGAGCCTGGTTTAGGATCTTTTTTAGCATTAGAGGAAAGTGGAAGAGTTATTGAAGAATCTGTTCTTGAAACGCTTGTAAGGCTCTTGGATTGGGTGCTTGGTTTACCTTCAAGTATTGAGTTTGACCTTCAGCCTTGTTTAGTTTTCCCGCAAGGAAGCAGGGCCATCACTAGAAAATTTATAGAGCTTGCTAAGAAATTTAATGGGACTAAATTTTTTGAAATTAAAGAAAGCTTACTTGCCCAAATACGCCAAACAGCACGGCTTTTTAATCTAACGAATATAGATGTACAGCAAGAAGGAACTGATGAATATGATTTATACCATCTATCAAAGCTCACAGATAGTGAGATCCAGTTAGCTGCAGATTGCTTGGCAATGAGGATCTATTACTTTAGGTATGAAAAATGGAAAGAGCGGTGGCAATATGATCCAAGCTTTACGGATGATCGAGAGCTTTTTGTGCAAGATGAATATTATTTTAGAAAAATGTACTTTCAATCACTCAAACGTCACATGGTGCGGTTAGGTTTTTCAAATGTTATACATCTGACTTCTAATGAAGAATCTTTTTCAGGTGAATACCCATATATTTATGAGCACGGCACTTATGATGTTGATGGTGGTTATGTGATGATTAAGTGATTTCAGAACATAGACAATTGCTGCAAATATTGCTACTGTCCTGATTAAATTTAGGATGGGTGTTATCATGAAATTTCCGGCAAAAATTAAACGTAAGATTTTTGGTAAGCCAAAGCCTGTGGTTTCCGTATTGCGCCTAAGTGGTGTGATTGGTGATACGGGTGGTTTCCG
>CAYGJW010000018.1:0-11671 GCA_964350415.1 uncultured Alphaproteobacteria bacterium | reverse complement strand
AAGCTTGTAAATGACACACCCGAGCTTTTTGATGGATCTATTTTTGTGGGCGCAAGGGCCATTGAAAAAGGGTTGGCGGATGGGTTTGGAGAAGCACGCTCTAAGCTTCAGGAAAAGTATGGTAAGAAGGTGAAACTGAAAGTTATCCCATCGATGCCTCAAGGTCTTTTGCAGAAGCTATCAGGGAAGTCTTCTGGTATAGCCAGTCCTAATCTAGCGTCAGAACTTGTAAGTGCAGTGGAGAACAGACTTCATTGGGCAAAATACGGAATTTAATCACATGATATGGTATCTCCTTTTAATCGCAGGTCTTTATGTCGTTTATATTATTGGTAAACGCGTGTTCTTTGTCTGGCAGGTTATCCGCCAGGTAAAACAGATGCAGCAACAAATGCAAAAGGACCAGCAAGGCCAGAAAGAAAAGAAACGGCCAGAAACAGGGGATCTGATTGCATGTCCGAAGTGCGGGGTGTATGTTTCACCTGTAAGCGCTAGCGATTGTGGTCGCGACGCTTGTCCTTATTCAGAAAAATAACCATCACTATTATCGTAAGAGTTCAGTATGACCGATAAAAAAGTCTTAAGTTTTCAAGAAATTATCCTTCGTTTGCAAAGTTTTTGGGCGAAGCAGGGCTGCGTTATCCTGCAACCTTACGATATGGAAGTTGGTGCGGGTACATTCCATCCTGCGACAACCCTAAGGTCTTTGGGCAGTAAGCCATGGCGGGCAGCCTATGTACAGCCGTCTAGACGGCCTGGTGATGGCCGTTATGGTGAAAACCCGAATAGGGTGCAGCATTATTATCAGATGCAGGTGATCATGAAGCCTTCGCCCGATAATATCCAAGAGCTTTATCTTGAAAGCTTGAAGGAAATCGGCATTGATCCTAAATTGCACGACATTCGTTTTGTTGAGGACAACTGGGAAGGGCCAACGCTTGGTGCGTGGGGTCTGGGCTGGGAAGTCTGGTTGAACGGCTTGGAAGTGACTCAGTTTACGTACTTCCAACAAGTGGGCGGCATTGAATGTAAGCCGGTACCTGCAGAAATTACTTATGGGCTTGAGCGTTTGGCAATGTTCTCGCAAGGGGTGGATAGCTTCTTTGATTTGAACTGGAACGGCCTAGAAGGCGCAGATAAAATAACTTACGGTGATGTCTTTGCCCGCGCAGAGCGTGAGTACTCCGCCTATAACTTTGAGCACGCAAATACCGATGTTTTGTTCCAGCACTTCGCTGATGCAGAATTGGAAGCTCAGAAGCTTTTGAAAAAAGATTTATGTTTGCCTGCCTATGATCAATGTATCAAAGCCAGTCATCTTTTCAATTTACTGGATGCACGCGGCGTGATTAGCGTGACGGAACGTGCGGCTTATATTGCACGTGTTAGGGATTTAGCAACAGCTTGTTGTAAGGCTTGGGTTGAAGCAGAGGAGACTGTATAATGTCTGAACTTCTTATTGAAATTTTAATGGAAGAAGTGCCTGCACGCTTTCAAAAAACAGCTGAAAATGATTTTAATGCTTTGCTGAGTTCTGGGCTTAAGGATCTTGGTTTGGCCTTCGATTCTGCGGATTGCTATTCAACACCCCGTCGATTGATTGCTCATATTCAAGGACTGCCTAAAGTCCAAGAAAGCAGGACAGAAGAACGCCGCGGACCACGTGTGGGTGCGCCGGAACAAGCCCTTGCAGGATTCCTGAAATCAGCGGATTGCAGCAAAGACGATCTGGAAGTTCGGGCAACCGAAAAAGGCGAATTCTATTTTGCTTCGAAGCATATTGAAGGGGCTGCGGTAACGGATCTTATTCCGGGTATTCTTCAAAAAACAATGGAAAAGATGCAGTGGCCAAAGCCCATGCGTTGGGGTGCCAGCACATTTGAATGGGTGCGTCCCATCAAGCATATTATGTGTTTATTTAACGGCAACCTTGTGTCTGGCGGCGTTGACTTTGGCGGTGTGCACTATCCGTTCACAGATAAAACAGTTGGCCATCGTTTCTTGGCTAGTGAATCTTTCAAAATAGGGTCTTTTGATCAGTATAAGAAAAGCTTAGAGAATGCGTTTGTTTTGATATCGCGTGATGAGCGACGAGAACGTATTACCCGCGCGATGGCTGCATTGGCTGAGGCGAAATCTATAACCATCAAGCAGGACCCAGCGCTTCTGGAGGAAGTGATTGGCCTTGTTGAATACCCAGTGCCGATGATTGGTGCGGTTGATGCGCGCTTTATGCGTTTACCTGAAGAGGTCATCATTACCCCAATGCGTGTGCACCAGCGTTATTTCGCGACTGAGAATGCTGATGATGGCAGCTTAGCCCCTTACTATATCTTGGTGGCCAATCTGCCTGGTAGTGATGGTGGTGATGAGATTGTTTCGGGTAATTCCCGCGTTCTGGTTGCCCGGCTTTCTGATGCGGAATTTTTTTGGGAGCAGGACTGTAAACATAAACTTGAAACCTATTTAGCGAACCTAGATAAAGTTATTTATCACGTTAAGCTTGGGTCAATTGGCGACAAAGCCAAGCGCCTAGAGCAGCTTGTTGTTAAGTTAGGTGTTGACGGGAAAGACACAGAGCTTAAGCGCGCTGCAAAGCTTGCAAAGGCTGATCTGGTTACGCAAATGGTTGGTGAGTTCTCGGAATTACAAGGTATTATGGGTGGATATTATGCCGGTCTAAGTGGTGAGTCTGAGGCAGTTGCTCAAGCCATTAGCGATCATTACCGTCCGCAAGGCCCGAATGATTCATGCCCCACAGCGCCTGTTAGCGTTGCAGTGGCCTTAGCTGACAAGCTTGATATGTTGGTTGGATTTTTCGGGGTAGGGGTTAAGCCCACTGGGTCTGGAGATCAATTTGGCTTAAGGCGCGCTGCCTTGGGCGTTATACGCCTAATCCTAGAGAGCAATCTTCGTGTATCCATGAAAAACTTACTTAAGCAAGCTGCCGAAGTTTATCGCGCAGCCGGTATTAAGCTGGATCCTGCGACAGAGGATGATCTGTTTGCTTTTATCCTTGAGCGCCTGCGTATTTATCTGGGCAATGAAGATATTCGCCCTGATTGCGCCCGTGCCATTTTCGCACTTGGGCAAGAGGACGATCTTGTGCGTCTGGTTGCGCGTATTCGTGCGCTGCAGAACTTTGTTCAAGGTGAGGATGGAACGAATCTTTTGGCGGCGTTTAAGCGCGCACGTAATATCGTTGCTAAAGAAGAGAAAAAAGATAAGGCTGCCTACGATTGCTCTGTTAAAGCTGATTTGTTTGCGGTGGATGCAGAGTCTGGTCTTTATGAGGCGCTTGTTAAAGTAAGCGAGCAAAGCCAGACAGCTGTTGCTCGTGAACAGTTCGAGGAAGCAATGTCAGCCCTTGCCACACTTCGCACGCCGCTGGATGCTTTCTTTGATCAAGTGATTGTCAATGGTGATGATGCAGCCGTTCGTGTAAATCGTTTAAAGCTACTTGTATCCTTGCGTCAGTCCATGGAAGTACTTGCTGATTTCTCACAGTTTGAGGGCTAGGCAACTGATTATCGTTATCATTCGCCTCGTGTATCTATAAGTACACGAGGGCTTTGCTGCCTTGTGTAATCATTAACCTAATCAGTTGCACTTATGGTTAACGCTATACATTATTATTACGTTTATGTAGCAGAGCATATTAATCAAGCTCCAACGCTGAGCGTAAGTTAAGTATGCCGTAACCGAATAAAGTTGGATATTTAGACTTGTATGACGATTGAAGCAACAACTCTTTAATTTCTAAGGCGCTTAATTCTGGGAATTTCTCAAACATTAACGCTAAAGAAGAGGAAACGATTGGCGCAGAAATCGAAGTTCCAGACATATCTTTTGATTTATATTTCGTTTTATCTCCTTTAAAACTTACTGTTGCTGTCATAATATGATGTCCGGGTGCTGAAATCGAGAGATCTTGTAGAGAAACCCCAGGTCTATTAGAAGAAAAAGAGAGGTAATATTTTAAATCATCATCTATTTTCTGAGAAATGAAGGTTTTCAAAAAAGTTTCAATTAGGTTGATTGTTTTTTCAGGGTCATAATTGTCGACGGTAGATTCTAATTTTTCATGCAAATCCTGATACTTATTATATAAAATATCGTTTACAAATTTTTTAAATTTTGCATCAAAATTTTCGATTTCATTTTCTATCTTTAAAAATTCAATCATTGTTTCTTCGACAACTGAATCTATACTCTCAATCATTTGTTTGTAACTTGATCCATTTTTAACTTTTTTATTGAGATAGGGAAGAATATGAGTGTTGAAAAAATCGATATCACTTTTTTTAGGAAATTTCACCTTATAATCAGGTTGTTTGTTGGTTATGTTATTGACAAGGATTGAGTGTTTTCGAATGTTCGGAAAATTTTCAAACATCTGATACATTCTTTTCCCATGGCTTAAGTCTTTTAATCTTTTATCTAGAATCATTCTGCCGTAGTTGCCTGAAGTTAGAACTAAAAGAGCGTCATTATCGACCAGAAGTTTTTCTAATCGTTTATAAAAAATCTTTGCCTGCTTTCCTTTGTATGCAAGGGCTTGAGACATTGAAATTATTGAGATATTTGGAATTTTTCCTTCATATTCGCCTGCCAAAAATCCTTGCATAGTCACTGAATAAACGTTGGCATTTGGTGCGCCACCAGTAATATCCCTGTACCCTGGCTGCCCAACAATTGCTGCGGATACAGATAGGCCATGAGTGCTTAATTTGGATTTCTCTCTATCTTTTGGTTTACTTAGCGCCGTTACATGTCCTCCCAGAGCGGGATCATCCGCAAATACATGGGCATCAATGACGAGTATATTGATACCATCCCCGCTTAATCCTTCGCTGTGAGCGAGATTAAATCCCCATTCCTCTCGTATCTCTTCTTGCAAAGCATAAGAAATTCCTGCTTGAAAAAATAAAGTAAGGAAGATAAAAAAATTTTTCATGGGCTTACCCTTAAATTAATGTGTGTCCTAATCATTAATTTAAATAAAAATTATTAATAAACGGTTAATAATTCATCTTTTTGTTTATAAAAAACAGGCGAGAGCTTTAAAATGTTTCATCCTCAGGTAAGAAGCCGCCAGCTTGTAGTGACCATAGCTTTGCATAATGCCCCTGTTTCTGTAGGAGCTGGCTGTGGGTGCCTGATTCGACAATTGATCCCTTATCAAAAACAACGATCTTATCCATTTTATCTAAGGTCGAAAGCCTGTGCGCAATGACAATGGTTGTTCGGCCCTCCATTAAGCTGTAGAGCGTTTCCTGAATGTGTCGTTCAGAGACAGAATCCAGGGCAGAGGTTGCCTCATCAAGGATCAGAATAGGGGCGTCTTTTAGGAATGCACGTGCAATGGCAATGCGTTGTCTTTGGCCGCCTGAAAGCTTAATGCCGCGCTCCCCAACCAAAGAGTTGTAGCCGTTAGGAAGTTCATTAATAAATTCATGGCATAGGGATTTTCTTGCAGCCTCATAAACTTCATTGTCAGATGCTTCTGGTTTTGGGTAGCGGATGTTATCCATCAAGCTGCGATGGAACAACGAAGTATCTTGCGGGATCACGGCGATGCTTTCCCTGATTGAATTAAGGGTGACATCTTTGATGTTCTGTCCATCGATCAAGATGTTGCCATTCTTAAGATCAAATAGGCGTAAAATTAATTGCGTGAAGCTGGTTTTGCCGCTGCCAGAGAAACCAACCAGCCCAATTTTTTCGCCTGGTTTGATGCTTAAAGAGAGGTCATTAAAAAGCATATCTGCATTTTCATGTTGAAATTGAATGTGATCAATGCTGATGAGGCCTTCGGTTACTTTCAGCGGCTTTGCATTTTCATTTTCAGTAATACCGTGGGGAATATTAATGATTTTAAGGGCCTGGCTACATTTTCCAAGCTCTCGTGATATTTGCATCAGCTGTCTGGTTACCCATCGAATATGATGAAACAGCATCGTTGAGGACATCATAATAAATGTAAAATCGCCAATTGTAATTTTCCCTGCGTTATACATGTAGGCAAGGCTTGAAAGCATACATACATAAAGAATCAAAATGAGAATATCTTGGACAACATTAAGCTTTAGGATTTGCCATCTTAAGTCACGATCTTTTTGGTTGCTATGGTGGATACTTATTTTGATGCGTTTTTTTTCATCGGCTGCTTTGCCAAAATGCATAACGCTGCTCATGTTAGAAATACTATCAACAAGTCGACCAATAACCGAGCTGACTCTTTCAGAAAATTCATGTGCAATAGGGTGAATGGACCTTGCAAAAACAACAGAAGCAATGGTGAATGCGAGAACCCAAGCTAACATAATAACAGCAAAAATGGGATGAACAAAGGCCATGAATATAAGGGTAAAAATAAGAATAAAGAAAACACCTAGGGTTTCTTTTAGGGTTTCGAGTGAGGTCGTAAAACCTTCATACATATCTCGTATTTTATTGGCAATACTGCCGCCAAGATTATTTTGAAAATACCTGTAGGAATGCTTCGATATATAATCAAAAAGACTACTACTGATATCCGTTCTAAGATTCGGAAAAACTTTATACATCAGCCATTCAGTAAAACGAAAATTGGCGGAATGTACCAGTCTAATCATACAGTATAAAACAATAAGCCAAATCCATGTTGTTTGAGATTCTGGCCTGCTAATTGTGTCAATCACAAGCTTCAATGTATAGGGAAGGCTTATTTCTGAAACGCCCCATACAACTGCTGAAATAAGAAAACAAAGCATCTTAATTTTGTACTTTTTCAGATAATAAGGGAAAAGCTGAAACAGTGTTTTTGGTAAGGGGGAGGACATGAGGAAAACCTTCTGAAAAAATGAGCTTTATTTTAGCAGTCCTTATAATACATCACAAGACCCATAATGCTTTGAAAATAGCTGCCAGATTTGTTAGTCTTGCAAAGTTTGTAAAATAATGGGGGGCGTAGATGAAGCCTTGGCTCTATTTTTTCAGTGAAAAGCATGAAGACTTTCAGGGATTGTCTGAATATCGACAAAATCGAGAGATCCTTGGTGGGAAGGGTGCGAATCTGATTGAAATGTGCCGTTTAGGGCTGCCAGTTCCTCCAGGACTTGTGATTACAACAGATATCTCACGCCATTATTATCGTCATAATAAAAGTTACCCCGATCAATTTAGTGAGCAAATTTTTTCATCGATTAAGTTAATCGAAGCTCAGATGGGGATGTTGTTTGGTGATGAAGAACAGCCTTTACTGCTGTCGGTAAGATCAGGCGCACCTGTATCTATGCCTGGCATGATGGACACGGTCCTTAACTTGGGGCTGAATGATCAAACGGTTGAAGGGCTCGCTCGTCTAAGTGGTGATCGCAGTTTTGCCCTTGATTGTTATCGCCGTTTTATTCAGATGTATTCGAACGTGGTTCTGAATGTTGATATGGAGATCTTTGAAAATATCATCACATCCTATAAAGAAAGCCATAGCCTTGTTCAAGATCAAGATCTGGGTGATGAAAACTGGACGTTCATCATCAACCGTTTTAAGAAAGTTGTCGAGCACGAAACGTCCGAACCTTTCCCGCAAGATGTCCAAACGCAGCTTTTGCAGGCAATTGGCGCAGTAATGGATTCTTGGATGAACCCAAGGGCAATTTCCTACAGGCGTTTGAACGGAATTTCTGAAGATATTGGGACGGGCATCGTTGTGCAGGCCATGGTGTTCGGTAACCAGGGCGATGATTGTGCGACAGGTGTTGCGTTTACGCGAAATCCATCAACGGGCGAAAAAGAGCTGATTGGTGAGTATCTGGTTAATGCACAAGGTGAGGATGTTGTTGCTGGGGTTCGTACACCGCAATCGCTTTCTACGCGTTATCAGAACACGATGAAAGAAGACTTGCCGCCGATGGAGGTCTTGATGCCTGAGGTGTATCATAAGCTTCTCGCTGTTTCAGAAAGCTTAGAGACCCATTATAGGGATATGCAGGATATCGAGTTTACTTTAAATAAAGGCAAGCTATGGATTTTGCAGACGCGTTCAGGAAAGCGGACGGCTCAGGCTGCGATTAAGACCGCTGTTGATATGGTTGAGGAAGGGCTTTTGTCAAAAGAAGCTGCAATCCTAGCGATTGACCCAAAAGTGCTTGATCAGTTGTTACACCCGGTTCTAGACCCTGCTGAGAAGACAACGGTTCTTACACAAGGACTTGCTGCATCACCAGGTTCCATATCAGGCGTTATTGCATTTTCTGCAGAAGATGCTGTTCTGATGGCTGAAGAAGGTGAATCAGTCATCTTAGTGCGCGAAGAAACCAGTCCTGATGACATTGAGGGTATCCACGCTGCAGCAGGCATTCTAACGTCTCGGGGCGGTATGACATGTCACGCTGCTGTTGTGGCGCGTGGTATGGGGCGCGCTTGCGTGTGCGGCACGAAAGAGCTTGAAGTTAACGAAGATAAAAAATACCTGAAGATTGGTCGCCAAACCCTGAAGCAAGGTGATGCAATCACGATTGTGGGTCAAACGGGCGAAGTTCTGCTGGGTCGTTACAATACGATCAGGCCGGAAATTTCTGGGGAATTCAGAACCTTAATGTCTTGGGCTGATGAAGTTCGGCGTATGAAAATTAGGGCGAATGCAGAAACCCCAGAAGATATCTCGGTTGCCTTAGAGTTTGGCGCTGAAGGTGTTGGATTGTGCCGCAGTGAACATATGTTCCTCGAAAAATCTCGCTTAACGAGCATGCGTAAGCTATTGCTTGCCCACGATGAATCTGTGCGCGAAGGGGCGTTAACGGAGTTGTTTGATATTCAGCTGAATGATTACAATGATCTCTTTACCTCAATGCAAGGCCTGCCAATTACAGTGCGTCTTTTGGACCCGCCGCTGCATGAATTCTTGCCGCATAACGATCTGGAAATTGAAAATATTGCTGCAGTGCTTGGTCTCTCGTCGCGTCAGGTGAAAGAGCGTGTGCACGAGCTGAAAGAGGCTAACCCAATGCTGGGTCACCGCGGTTGCCGTGTTGGGGTAACGCACCCAGAAATTTATCGCGTGCAGGTTAAGGCTTTGCTTGCTGCAATGGTGAATGTGCAAGCTGAAGGCACCCCCGTTGTGCTGGAAATTATGGTGCCGTTTATTGCCTCGGGTTGTGAGATTAAATTTATCCGTCAGTTGATTTGTGAAGAATCGGATAAGGTCAAAGCAGAAAAGAATCTATCAGAGCTGAAATTCGAAATCGGTACAATGATTGAACTGCCGCGCGCCGCGCTGGTTGCCGATGAAATTGCCCAGCATACAAGTTTCTTTAGTTTTGGAACCAACGATCTTACGCAAACGACCTTAGGACTTTCAAGGGATGATGCAGCATCTTTTTATGGTGCATACCGCAAGAGCGGTGTCATGGGATCAGATCCATTTGAAACGCTTGATCGTCGGGGCGTAGGTCAGTTGATGCAAATTGCCTTAGAAAAAGGACGCAAGAAATTCCCAGGTATCAAGACGGGAATTTGCGGCGAGCATGGCGGTGATCCGCGTTCTATTGAATTCTGCGAGATGCTGGGGCTTGATTATGTTTCTTGTTCACCGTACCGGGTTCCCATTGCACGGCTTTCTGCTGCGCAAGCATCGATTCGTTTAAAACACACAGGACAGGAAGCTAGTTCAGAAGAGGCAACACCCAGTCTATCCCGATGTGGATGAAAATTAAAAAGGCTTGATAGCTGAGCGTCATCATGAGGATGCTGAGGGTTGACTTTGCCCTACCAAATTTCTGCACTTCTGAGTGCGTAAGAATGAAGGTAACAATTCCCCATACGATGCACAGGGTATAGATAACCCCAGCCCCACGTGTAAAGCCTGATAAAATCATGGCGCCATATCCTGATTCGGCGGCAATGCTATTTGCTGCAATCGCCCCCAAAATATAGGTTAATAGAAAGATAAATCCGCCCATAATTTGTAGGGAATAAAGTAAGGTGGAGGCAATTTTAATATGGAGTAAGGGGGCATTACCACCAAATAATTTTGCCATAAGAGAAAGAATAAAGGGATAGATATAAAGATTTAACGCAATCCCGAAAGATATAAACATAAGGGTGAAAAGCAAGAGTGATAATGCAAGATTTCCTTCGATATTTTGATAAAGGAGGGAGGTGCTTATATCTTCCAGTTGTTTTTCCGCCCCTAATACAGGGTTTTGATAATAAATCGATAGCCCCTCTGTGTATATGAGTTGTAGTAACCCTTTAAACTGTTCTTGAGTAAAGAAAAGTGTGCTGCTCAGGTATATTAAAAACCCAATCGATAGGGGCAGGGCAATATAGATAAAAAGAAAAAAGTTCTTGGGGTCTGAGCTTAAGCATTCGCGCACTGAGGATCTTGGGTCTGACCATAAAATCTCAAGTGCGCGAATGATATTCATCTTTTTTTCCTTATCTTTTTTCTATTGTACTTTATTTATATTAATAACCTCTTAATATTATTGCAACCTTATTGACTTTGTTCCTCTTTCTTGTTAATTTAGTCATTATTGCTTATTTTTATTAAGGTGTTTATGACTATTTATTTAAGAAGTTTATTTGTTGCTGGTGTTATAATTCTAAACTTAGCTTCAGTAAAAGCGCTTCAAGTTATTAATAAACAGAACGATACTCTCGCAATAGAAGCTGCATGCTCTGATTCTGTGGTTGGACTGGTTCTAAATAACTCATTAATTTCGAGACAAAAGTACTTGTCATGCGTTGCAATCTCAGATCGTTTTGTGATAACAGCGGCTCATGGTCTTGCAGGACGTCTATTTGTGGCAGGAGAAATTAGCTGTTTTACAGCGGGGCTTACTGTAACCTTTGATCCTTTAGCCTCTGAAAGTTCAAAATTTTATCAAGTTAAGCGTTTTATTGTGCATCCTTTATATCAAGAAAAAAAATTGCCAAATGGGCGAGGGATGGATTTAAATGATATCGCTATTTTAGAACTTTCAGATCCGATAGAAGGTATTCAAAAATTTCCAGATATCGGTATTAATAAAGTTAATGCGGACCCAAATCTGGTAACTGATCTTGCTTTGAATAAATGCCATGTCGTAGGGTACGGTCCTGTAGAAAATCAATCTGAAAGAATGCTGGTTCGTCGAGAAGGCAGACTTGAATGTGGTTTTTATAAAGAATCGTATCATCAATTCCCAGAGACACTGACCCCTGGTTATATGTATGCACCGGTTGTTGAAAGCACTGTAAATACGGACCCATTGCTTTGCTATTTAGTTCCTGGTGATAGCGGCGGCCCCCTTTTTAATGATCGGAATGAGTTGGTCGGAATTGTTTCTGGAGGTATTGGCTATGGCTTATTTGAAAAGCCTAAGCCATGGGAAAATTTCTGTTGTTTTACACCGCTCATCAGGCCTGATGGTCTCGTTGATCCGGAAATTGCAGTGATGCTAACTCAGCTTGAGTCCATTGATGACTGTCTTGAGGGAAAGAAAGCCTCATTTTCTCCAGGTTACATACCGAGTGAAATAGATTTCTTCAACATGCTGATCTTAGCTTCAAAAGCTGTAGCCTATTCTTAAACTAAAGATGAGTTTAATGCTTCTTAAGAATCTGCTTTGAATACCGTTGCTTTTGTGATCATTCATGCGTATCTTCCTAACGTGTTATAATGATAAAGGTTACGAAAGTTCTA
>CAYGJW010000017.1:0-17347 GCA_964350415.1 uncultured Alphaproteobacteria bacterium | reverse complement strand
TATCCATGTTTCGAAACCCCTGAAGAGCTTTCGTTAAAACGTAAAAGCTTACTATCTCGTGGCTTGCCGCCGATCTATGATCGTGGGGCATTAAAGCTGACTGAAGAAGAGAAGAACGCGCTGATCGCCGAAGGTCGCCGTCCTCACTGGCGTTTTAAATTAGACGATCGTGATATCATCTGGGACGACTTGGTGCGCGGTAAAGTGCATTTTAAAGGTCTGCATATCAGTGATCCCGTACTGGTTCGTGAAGATGAGGTGCCGCTTTATACGTTGGCTTCTGTTGTGGATGATATTGATTTTGGCGTAACCCACGTGGTGCGCGGTGAAGACCATGTGGCTAACACAGCCGTGCAGGTGCAGATCTTAGAGGCGCTGGGCGGTACGGTACCCGTTTACGCGCATATGGCCTTGATCGCAGACAAAGAGGGTGGCGGGCTATCTAAACGCCTTGGCAGCCTAAGTGTACGCTCTTTGAAGGACGAAGGTGTGTTCCCGATGGCCCTGAATAGCCTGATGGCGAAAATTGGGACTTCCGATCCAATTGAAATCAGATCGAACATGGATGCACTTGTTGAGGAATTTGATTTCTCTAAATTTGGTCGGGCCACTGCAAAGTTCGATTTCCATGAGCTTGAGCAATTAAATGCAAAATACATTCATACGATGACCTGGGGTGAGGCTGAGCCTCTGCTGAAAGAGCAGGGTTATGATCAAATTGAGGAGCCTTTTTGGGAGGCTGTCAGGGCCAACTTGACAAAACTTGCAGACATTCAGCTGTGGTGGACAATCTGTGAAGAGGATATCAACCAATCGATTGATGAGCCTGACTTTTTAGTGCAAGCGGAAAACTGCCTGCCTGAAGGTGACGTTGATGGGCAGACGTGGGGCGTATGGATTAACGCGTTAAAGCAAGCGTCTGGCCGTAAAGGTAAGCAGCTGTTTATGCCGCTGCGTCTTGCGCTAACAGGCCGCGAAGATGGCCCTGAGCTTAGAACAATGCTTCCGTTATTGGGGCGCGAAAAAATTGTACACCGTTTAAGACGTGCACTTAAAAAAGATATATAGGCAGGATCATGGCGCTTAAATTACACAATACGTTGTCGCGGAAAAAAGAACTTTTCCAGCCGATCAATCCTGACCACGTGACCATGTATGTATGCGGTCCCACGGTTTATGACCGGGCGCACATCGGTAATGCACGGCCTTATGTGGTGTTTGATGTGCTGTACCGTTACTTGAAGGAAACTTATCCGAAAGTGACCTATGCGCGTAATTTCACAGATGTCGATGACAAAATTATCAAGGCCGCGGCTGAGCGCTCAATTGAAATTGCAGAGTTGACATCACAGACGGAAGATTTTTTCCACGGTGACATGGGCGCCATTGGCGTTGGTATTCCAGACATTGAGCCGCGGGCGACCGAACATATTGATGAAATGATCGCCATGATCGAAAAGCTGATTGCTAAGGGTCATGCTTACGAGGCAGAAGGCCATGCGCTGTTTGACGTTTCATCCATGAAGGATTACGGAAAGCTATCGGGTAAGAATCAGGATGAACTGATTGCGGGTGCGCGTGTGGAGGTTGCCCCATACAAGCGGACCCCATGTGATTTTGTGTTATGGAAGCCTGCAAAAGAAGATGAACCCGGCTGGGATAGCCCTTGGGGGCGTGGTCGTCCAGGCTGGCATATTGAATGTTCGGCAATGGCTGAAAAGCACCTTGGGAAGCAAATCGATATCCATGGTGGCGGCCAGGATCTTGTCTTCCCGCACCACGAAAATGAAGTTGCGCAAAGCACTTGCGCCCATGATGGGTTGGCGCTAGCCCGCTATTGGGTGCATAACGGTATGCTGATGGTTGAAGGCAAGAAGATGTCTAAGTCGTTGGGTAACTTCTTTACAGTGTCTGACGTGCTTGCATTGGCGCCTGGCGAGGTGATTCGCTATTACATCTTAAGCACCCACTATCATCAGCCGTTTGATTGGACGAAAACGTCCTTAGAGCAAGCGCGCCAAAGCTTGAATAGGCTGTATACAGCGCTGGCGAATGCGCCTGTTGAAGCGGCCGCTAAAGAGTTAAGTTTCAATCAGCTACCAAAAGCCTTTGTTGAGGCGATTGAGGATGACTTGAACACACCGCTCGCTTTTGCAGTCATGCATGAGTGGGCAGGGCGTTTAAATAAAGCTGAAGAATCTGAAGAAATTTTATCGCATACCTATGGACAGTTATTGTTGATGGGTAAAATGCTCGGAATATTTACTGTGGCCCCTGCCACTTGGTTAAAAGGATTAGATACTGTGACGGATGCAGAAGTAATGGAAATTGAAGCGCTTATTAAAGAACGTATCGAAGCACGTAAAACAAAGAATTTTGCCCGAGCTGATGAAATTCGTGATATACTTGTAAGTAAAGATATCATCTTAGAAGATCGCTCAGGAGAAACGATTTGGAGAAAAAAGTAAAACAAGGTAAAAACGGACGTATTTACATATTTGATACGACCTTGAGGGACGGGGCGCAAACTCAAGGTATTGACTTTTCTGTGGGCGATAAGCTTGCGATCTCTAAGATTCTTGATGATTTTGGGGTGGATTATATCGAAGGGGGGTGGCCGGGCGCTAATCCGACCGATAATGCCTTTTTTGAAAACCCTCCAGAACTCAAAAACTCAAAGCTTGTTTCTTTTGGAATGACCCGCAGGGCCGGCATGAAGCCTGAAGAAGACGCTGCACTAAAGACTGTCGTCGAAAGTGGGGCCCCGGTCACATGTTTGGTCGGGAAAACCTGGGACTTCCAGGTGGAGGTTGCACTTGGCGTCAGCCTAGAAGAAAACTTAGACATGATCCGTAGTACAATTGAGTATGCCTGTACTGTGGTGGATGAAGTGATCTTTGACGCAGAGCACTTCTTTGATGGGTATAAATCAAATCCTGAGTACACAAAAAAATGCCTGAAAGCGGCCCTTGACGCAGGTGCGCGTTGGATCGTTTTATGCGATACCAATGGCGGGACGCTGCATTTTGAAATCGAAGATATCATCGAAGATATCAAAACGATTGTACCTGGTGAAAAACTGGGAATTCACACTCATAATGACAGCCAAACCGCAGTTGCCAACAGTTTGTCGGCAATTAAGGCGGGGGCACGCATGGTGCAAGGAACCATCAACGGTATTGGTGAACGGTGTGGTAATGCGAATTTAATATCCATTGTTCCTGCGCTTATTTATAAAATGGGTTACAGTACAGGTGTCAGTGGTAAGAATCTTTCAGACCTAACGCGTGTTGCCTTTACTGTTCATGATCGTACAGGCCGCAGGTTGCGGGCGAATGCGCCTTACGTTGGGCGCTCTGCCTTTGCTCATAAGGGAGGATTGCATGTGTCCGGGGTTGAGAAAGATCCACGGCTTTACGAACATATTGAACCTGAATTGCTGGGTAACGCCCGTAAGTTGGTTGTGTCGCATCAGTCGGGAAAAGCAGCAATCATCGCTTATATACGCCAGTTTGGCCTGGAAGAATTTTACGACGGTGCACAAGTTAATTCGTTGCTGGATGTTGTGAAACAAAAAGAATTTGAAGGGTATGTTTATGATGGTTGTGAGGCAAGTTTTGAAATTTTAGCGCGCCGCCATATTCATAAACTGCCTGCTTATTTTGAATTGAAAAGTTTAGAAGTTTCAGGACAGAGATCTTATAAAGATGACGGATCCGCCTTATCCGGTTCCACTGCAAAAGTCAGTTTAAAAATTGGCGATAAGCTGGTTGAAGCGCAAGAAGAGGGGGTTGGCCGCGTTCACGCTATTGACTTAACCTTGCGTAAAGCGTTAAAAGAGTACTATCCTGGTTTGAAAGAAATGAAATTAGTGGATTACCGGGTAGGGTCTCTTTCTGTGATGAAGGGTGCGGGCACAGAGTCGCGCGTTTTCATTGAATCGATGAGTCCTGCGGATACATGGACAACGGTCGGGGTATCGAGTGATATCGTTGATGCGTCAATTGAGGCATTGGTCGACAGTTATCTTTATTATTTAATTTACAGCGGTATGGAAATTTATGGCGGGAACGGATCGTAGGCAGAGCAAAGTTGAAGATGCAGCACCTGTCATTATTTTAGTTGAATCTCAGTTAGGTGAAAACATTGGTGCGGCAGCGCGCGCGATGATGAACAGCGGTTTGTATGAAATGCGCTTGGTCAGCCCACGTCCGGGCTGGAAGAATGCAAAAGCACTTAGTGCCTCGGCCAGTGCCGTTGAAGTCGTTGAGAATGCACAGGTATTCGATACATTACCCGAAGCGCTCGCTGATTTGTCCTACGTCTATGCGTCTTCTGCGCGCCCACGTGACATGGTCAAGCCGGTGACCACGCCGCGCCATGCAGCCGCTGACATGCGCAATAAAATCTCTGCAGGAACGAAGTGCGGCATTTTATTTGGGCGCGAGAAATGCGGCCTGGGTAATGATGACCTCGCACTGGCTGATATGCTGATTCAGGTTCCGCTGAATCCAGGTTACAGCTCCCTTAATTTGGCGCAGGCTGTGATGGTGATTGGTTACGAGTGGTTTCAGGCGCCAATTGATCAAAATGTTGTTCGGCTGCCGAATGGTGAATCGGAATTTGCCAGCAAAGAAGACTTGCAAGGTTTGTTCAATCGTTTTGAAGGTGCACTAGAAGAAGTTGGGTTTTTCCGGGAGGCGAATCTGAAGCCAAAGATGGTTCGTAACCTAAGGGCGATGCTGCAGCGTGCCCAGATGACAGAGCAAGAAGTCCGCACCTTCCACGGTGTTGTTACCTCCTTTATGCAGCCTCGCACAAAAAAATAAGGAAGCCGAAGCCCCCTTATAAAATCAAGCTATTGAGTTAATCTTAACAATTAAAAGAAACTGATGCGTCTGAATTTGATTGTAATGATATGGTCTTCTGAGCTTGAGGTGATGCGGTATTCCTGTGCCAGTTTATGGAAAGTTACTTTCACTAAGCCGTCGTCTATAATGCCTTGTGCTGCCTCAAGATTCATTTGTCCCTCTGCATTTATTTCCGTAACAAGTTTTGTTAAGGCTTTGGACTGGTCCTCAGGTAATGTAAAAATAATCAGGATGCACATGCAAGGGACATAAAATTCATTTTGTTCGTATGCGTAACAATTTTTATCCGTGTGATTTGGATGCCCTTGGCTTGTTTGATATGCTTGGTACAAAAGCTGAGCAGCATGGTTAGGGTCAATTTCTTGCGCAGTTGCTGCAGTATGTAGCAAAAGTAAGCTTGCGATGAAGCTGTAGAAGTATATTTTTCGCATATTGATATATCCTCCGATTAAAGTTGTGCATTTTATAGGATATGCGAGGGGAAGGTGCAAGGTTTGCTTGACTTTTGATTCGAATCGCTTACATTAGCGAGACGATGAATGGTACCCTGCCATCTGCGCGTTTTGAAAAAGACGTGACGGGGTGGTAAAAAGGCAAAGGCGAAAAATAATAATAAACGTCAGAGCCAAAGCGAGACTTGATCATAAGTCAGCGGATAGCGGTGTCAGTGGCCATAGGGGTTACACATCAAAACTGTTAGATGAAAGAAGGATAGACAATGTCAATACGTCTAGTGCCAAAGTATAAGATTAACCGCCGTTTAGGTGTGAATCTTTGGGGTCGCCCCAAAAGCCCAATTAATAAAAGAGATTACCGTCCTGGTCAACACGGCCAACGTATGCGCAAGCCTACGGAATACGGTATCCAGCTTAATGCGAAGCAGAAGCTAAAAGGTTACTACGGTAATATCAGTGAAAGCCAATTCCGCCGTCTGTTTACAGAAGCGTCGCGCGGTCGTGGTGATACCTCAGAAAAGTTCATCGGCTTGCTTGAGCGTCGTTTGGATGCTGTTGTATACCGCATGCGTTTTGTACCAACTGTTTTCGCTTCACGCCAATTCGTAAACCACGGTCACATTCTTGTGAATGGTAAGAAAGTAAACATTCCTTCTTATCGCGTAAAAGAAGGTGATGTGATTGAAGTACGTAAGAAGTCGCAAGAGCTACCTTTGGTTCTTGATGCGATTCAATCAACAGAGCGCGAAGTTCCTGAATACATGAATGTTGATTACGATAAAATGAAAGGGACGTTTGTAACGACGCCTAAACTTTCTGATGTTCCGTATCCAGTTCAAATGGAGCCGAACCTTGTGATCGAATTCTACTCACGTTAATCTAAGCGTGTAAGTAATTTAAAAAAGGGGCTTTTTGGCCCCTTTTTTAATGCAAAAAATTAGATATTTCAGGCCTGAATTATTTTTCTATATAATCATTTCGCTGTCTGCTAAGCTGCTATGACAAGTTTAAATATCGTTTAGGATAAGGGTTTTTGTTATGCGTAAAATGTGTGTTTTGGCGCTTGCACTGAGTGCAGGGGTGACAGGGGCTTATGCAGAAATAGCAGTTTCAAAAAAAACAGCACCAGAAGTAGCTCCAATCTCTTTGGGTAATATCGGTCCTCTAAGGCTTGAGAAGAAGACACTCCGGTCGATTGATCGAATTGGACCTGTAGAGCTAAGCAGTGTTATGGTTAAAGATCATGTGAAAGTCAACGGACCCGTTAGTGCGAAAAACGTTAAGGTTCACGGTCTTAAAGGCATGACAATCAATGGTCCTTTAAAGCTAGAGAAAAGTGAAGTCCTTGGTTCTTTGACCTTGACTGGACCGCTAAAGATAGAGCGCACAACAGTGAATGGAGAGACGAAGCTGATTGGTCCAATGAAGGCGCATAAAGCGCGCTTCAAGAAGAAGCTTGATATTACGGCGCATGAGATTGAAGTTGATGAATCACACATTGCAGAGCTTGTTGTTAGAAGCACAGATAAAGCAGCTGTTGTTAAGGTGAAAGATAAATCGACAATTGGTAGTATTACCTTTGTAGGTAAGCCAGGAATCGTGAAAATTGATGGAAAAAACACTGTTGGCCCCATTAAAAACGGGACGACAATTGTTAAATAGTTAGTTCAATTTTTTAAATTTTAGAGAGGTCCAATGGGCCTCTTTTTTATGAGTGATTGATCGTATTTACAATCTTAATTGTAATGCCATCATCGCAGTGTTGATTGTTGTCATAAGGGGGCTCATCCTCTGCAGTCATATACATGTTTTCAATAGATATTGAGTACGTTCGGTTCTTCGGCATTATACTGCCCTTAAGTTCTTCAATGATCCGATCTGTAAGCGATGGATCAAGATGGTCGATTGTAAGCTCAGCTTTTTTATCCTTCTTTTTTTGTAGAACGGCTTGAAGGTCAAATGTTCCTAATTTTGGGCTGTGCTGAACATAAATACGCGTGCATGTTGGTTTATTCCACTGAAACAGGCGTGCAATCGTGTCCGGCATAAAGCTTGAGTCAATGTGTTCAATCTCTAAGCGCACCAAACTTGCGGGGAGTGTACACTTAATGGGCGCAAGAATCTCAGGGACGCAAGGGAAGGGTGCCCCTTGAGGAGGGCTATAAATAAGCTTATGGACATGCATTTCTCGCAAGCCTGTTGCAGAATGTCTGGTTAAGCCTGAATTGCGTACAATTAGGGTGCCTAGGTTCGGAAATTTTTTCTGCAAACTAATGAAAGCAGTGGGAAGTTTTATGTTCCAGCCTGAAACATCAAGCTTAGTGACTTCTGGATCATGCTTTATAAAACGTTGAATCTTTCTGTTTGAAAGTAAGTTTGTTGTTTCATCACGTTTATCCCAGGTTGTATTACGGCTGTGATCTAAGCATGCGCTGCGAATAATAGATCTTAGCGGTTTGCTGACTGCCTGGAGGTTTTTCAGATCCGTACTTTCAAGCGCTGAATTCGCAAAAATTAAACTCACAAGTTCTATGGGGGTTGTTTCAAGATGGTTGGTCCCGTCAAGCGCGGGCTGGTGAGGACCAAAGTGATCCTTTACAAGGCGTTCGAGTTCTCCTACTGGATTTTTACAGCGCTTTTTTAAGCGACGAACAAGCGCGATTGCCTTAATTTCTTCTGGAGAAGTTATAATCATCGGCAATGTTTGATTTAAAGCATGTGGAAAATAGGGTTTCTTCGTATGTGATTGTTTTTTACGACGCTTTTTAAATCTGCGGTTTCCGCTTGCAAATGCTTTTCTCTTAAAGGGGGTATTATTAGAAAGAGCAATCTTTGGCTTTCCGCGAAACTGAAAAATAAGAGTGCTACCGTTTTTTTGTAGAGGAATATTTTTTGTTGGAATAATAACGTGCCAGTGTTTGCGCTGGTTAGAGGTAATCACATAGTGTGGTTGTTCGTTAATTATGTGAATCTGATAGCGAAAAACTTCCGCGTTAACTTGTAAAGGTATACCAAAAATAATGCATACTAGAAAAAAGGAAAAAAGCTGAATCTTAGGCATATTGCCTCATAAATTTGGACATGTTCTGGATACAATAAAAGATAGCGTAGCTGGAAGCGAATGAATTATTAGTAGAAGATGAAAACTGGTGCCGCCGGAGAGAATCGAACTCTCGACCTCACCCTTACCAAGGGTGCGCTCTACCACTGAGCCACGGCGGCACTTGATTTGCTGAATAGATGTGCCATATTTCCCCCTAATATGCAAGGAGAGACAGAACATGAATCATGAAAAAAAGAAAGAAAAGATCCAGCAGGAGAAGGCAGACCGTTTGTCTGCAGCTTTGAAGGCGAATCTAAAACGCCGTAAAGAGCAAACACGATCTTTGAAAGATCTTAAGAAAGAAGAAGAAAGTTCGAGCAATAAATAACTTCGAATTGCGCTATGCAGAATAAAATCTTAGTTTACAGGCGTCTTATGCTAGACGTTTGGCTTCGAATTTGCTAGCACTATAGGGCATTTACATGAAAAATAATGAAGGGGTGTCCAAATGGGTATAATGGCTGATTCTTGGATTCGTGAGAAAGCGGAAGAAGAAGGAATGATTACGCCTTTTGTCGAAGCACAAAAGCGCGAAGGAATCATTTCTTATGGTGTATCATCATATGGATATGATGCGCGTGTTGCCGACGAATTCAAAGTGTTTACAAATGTCGATTCTGCAATCATCGATCCAAAAAAATTCTCTGATACAAGTTTTGTTGACCGTAAAACGGATGTTTGCATCATTCCGCCAAACAGTTTTGTTTTGGCGCGTACGGTAGAACGTTTTAAAATTCCGCGCGATGTTTTGGTTATTTGCTTAGGTAAATCGACTTACGCACGTTGTGGTCTAATTGTGAACGTAACACCGCTTGAGCCTGAGTGGGAAGGTCACGTGACAATTGAGGTTTCAAACACGACGCCGCTTCCTGCAAAGATTTATGCGAATGAGGGCATTTGCCAATTCTTATTCCTAAAGTCACCAGATATTTGCGAAGTTTCTTATGCGGATCGTGCGGGTAAGTACATGGGGCAAACTGGCGTGACACTGCCAAAGCTTTAAAATAGAAAAGATAGGGGATAAAACGCATGGATAGAATTCGTATTCAAGGCGGCGTACCGCTTCGTGGTAAAATTAAGATAAGCGGTGCTAAGAATGCGGCTCTTCCTTTGATGACAGCAGCGCTGTTGACAGATAAGCCTTTGGTGTTGGAAAATATTCCGCACTTAAAAGACATATCAACAATGGCGAATGTCCTGTCTGTCTTAGGTGCGGATATTAGTTTGCTGGGACATGCCCCTGAAGGGTATGCCGGTGAAGTGATGTCGATTCATGCGCCCCAAATTGCTCAGAATGAAGCACCTTATGATTTAGTGCGGCAAATGCGCGCTTCGATGCTTGTGCTGGGTCCTTTGCTTGCTCGTCATGGGGAAGCAAAGGTTTCATTACCTGGTGGCTGTGCGATTGGCTCCCGTCCTGTGGATCTGCACATTATGGGCTTTGAGAAAATGGGGGCAGAAGTTGAGATTACCAGCGGTTATATTTGTGCTCGCGTAAAGGGCCGTTTAAAAGGCGCCGAAATCACTTTCCCAAAGGTCTCCGTCGGTGCAACAGAAAATGTCATGATGGCGGCAACCTTGGCTGAAGGCACAACCGTTATGCATGGCGCTGCGCAAGAGCCTGAAATTATTGATTTGGCGCATTGCTTGATGGCAATGGGCGCAAAAATTACAGGCGCAGGGTCACCAACCATCACAATTGAAGGCGTTGAACGTTTAGAGGGCGCAACACATAAGGTTATGCCTGACCGTATTGAAGCGGGAACTTATGCCGTTGCTGCGGCAATTACCGGGGGTGATGTTATTTTGGAAGGCCTCAATCCAGAATATATGGAATCTTTTTTTGCAGCACTTGAAGAAGCTGGTGTGACAATTGAGGCAATGGATAATGCTGTCAGAGTTTGGGCAGACCGCAAGACATTACGTGCAGTGAACGTTGAAACATGCCCATATCCAGGTTTTCCAACAGACCTTCAAGCGCAATTTATGACCTTGATGACTGTTGCCAATGGATCAAGTACGATTGTTGAAGGCATCTTTGAAAACCGCTTTATGCATGTGCCTGAACTAAGCCGTATGGGTGCAGATATTGACATTAAGGGTACGACTGCACATATCCATGGTACAGCATCGTTAAAAGGTGCAGAGGTGATGGCGACAGATTTAAGAGCATCGGTCTCACTTGTCCTGGCTGGCTTGATGGCAAAGGGCGAGACAATGGTCCATCGTGTGTATCATCTTGATCGTGGTTACGAGCGCCTGGAAGAAAAACTTCATATGTGTGGCGCACAAATTGAACGGGTAAGAGATGTCTGAACAAAATTGTAAAGAACTAGAAATTCCTCCAGTCGCTTTAAAAGCTGAAGATGCTGAAGACTTAGAAGTAATATCTGCCCTTGTGCAGGATGCGGTCATTTCAGATCGTGACGTTGTATTCTTAAAAGAAACAGGTGTCCTTTTTATGGGCATCAGCCGTTATCTGTGGGAAAATGAACTGTCTGAAGTTGATGTGGCAAATCAATCAAACAGTGAAGAGCAGCCTTGTGCTCATATGCGTCGTCATGCACTCTTACGTTTTGAAGGCGTTGATAACGTTCAGCGCAATAACTTTGAAACAGCATTCCAAGATCACATTGGCGAGATCCTAGCCATTAATTGGGACGAAAAAGAAAACATTGAAATTCAACTCGCAGGGGGTGGAAGTCTCGCTTTTGCGACCCCAAGTTTGAATTGCTATTTGCAGGATGTGGGCGAAGAGTGGCCAACTCAATGGCGTCCTTCCCATTAAAATGGTTCTTTTTCCTGATCTCGTCGTTAAACCTCTATGACGAACCAAAAGTTCGTCATAGAGGTTTGCCTAGAGCTAAGAAAAAATCCCTCATTTTAAGTGATTGGGTGTTGCTGCGTTAAGTTTCTTGGGTATGCCTAGGCGAAGACCTTAGAAAGTCTTATTTTCAGACTTTATTGTTTAGAGCGAAGCTTGTTCATGCATATAAGATTGTTCATGTCGTATTGTTCAATTACCGAAGAATCCGCATCATTCAAATTGATATACGCTGTGTAAACGCCACTTTTGAGCCAGAGTTCTTTAAAAGATCTTACATCAGAAAAAATAAGATTAAGATGATCAAAAGATAATGCCTGGTGTTCAAGGCACGCCGCGTAAACAATGCCCCGATTAAGCTCTTCGTTGAATATTTTGGTCTCGGTAAGTATTTCTTCAAGGATCTCTTGTTTAATATGCTTATTTTTAGTTAGCCATGCTTTATACATCTGAGCCTTATGATCTTCAAAAGTTACACAGGCTTGCGTTTGATTAATTAAAGCAAGTGATATTGTGCAAATGAAAAAAAATAGACGCATTATGGGATCTCCTTTTGGATTTTATTTTAAAGGTTCTTTTTAAAATATTAGATAATTTGAGTGGGGCAGACTAGTTAAAACTTTAAAGCGAGGGCTGTGAAAAGGCACAGTAAATAAGTTTATATAATAAAAAAATGCCAGAAGTTCTATTAAGGTAGAGAATTTCTAGCATTTTTTACTTACAGCTTTATAATCTTATTTATCTCACAATTCTTTCCATGTCGTTTTTTTCAATAATTTGTGGGTCTGCATCTTTGCGTGCGATATATGCTTTATAAATATCTTTTTGCTGCCACTTATTAAAGTCTTTTGCCCGCTCAATGATGGCGTTTGCCTGATCAAGCTCAGTATCTTTGCGTTCAATGTAAGCTGCATAAATCCATGATCTATACATTCCATCAAAGGTTTCTGTTTCTTTCATCATTTGCTCTACGCGCTCTTTCTCAGCTTTACCCTGTTTGATGTAAGCTACATAAATAGTAGCTTTATTACCCTTGGTGAAATTGCGAGCTTCTGTAAGGATTGTCATTGCAGTTTCAGAGTCAGGCTTCACACGTTCAATAAGGGCCTTATAAATAAAGACTTTTTCATTTTCAGTGAAATTTTGGGCTTCTTCAAAAATAATGGCGCGCAAACTACGTTTAACTGTATTTCGTCTTAAGTAAGCTGCATATACGTATCTTTTATAAATTTCTTCTAGTTTGTGTGCTTCGAAAAGAGCTAAGTTAATCACATAGGGATCGGTCATTTCGTTGTCACTCAACAACGCGCTATAGATGCGAGATTTTTGGTAGTCATTTACATTTTGAAATGGGTTTAAGGCAATTGCATCATTTTCCTTTTCTATGCTTATATCACTATGTTGAGCGTCAGTAAGAGCCCTTGCATCTGCAAGCTGTTCTTCCGTACCTATTCTAAAATCCGCGCTGATACCGCTGTTATTAGATAGAGTGAAATTAATGCCGTCTCGATCAAGGTGCAGTGTTTGATCTCTAAGTGCCTGAGTTACTGCTCTATTCTTAAATCCTTCAAAACCCTCCTTTATTCTAGTAAGTTTTTCAAAATTACGATCATTAATATCAATAATATAGGTCTTACCATTTGCTAAGGTGATCGATTTGTTTGTTGCTGCAAATCGAATAATATGTGAACTCCCACTTATTGCTTCTCGTGAAGTGTTGTAGCCGTATTCAGTTAAATCGGGGACCCTGGCATGAATTGCATGTGTGAATAATCCAAAGCTAAGAACCGTCAGTATAAGTGTTTTCTTCATTATATTTTCCTAACATTAAAGTTGTATTCTGTTTCTATTATCCGAGGTAGATCTTAAGAAAACGTTAAGAATCAAAAAATACCCCATTGTTGAAGGTTAAAATCGTATGCATTTATGGGTTAAAGTGTGTTGTTTCTGCACCATGCACGTGTATTCTTTCGCATTTTCCTTGTTATTAATTGAATAAACAGGTATGAAGCATCAGCGTAAGCATGTAATCCATAAGGAGTAAGTATGGCAAAAGAAGAACTCATTGAATTTTCTGGGACGGTGCTCGAACTGTTGCCCAATGCAATGTTTCGCGTAGAACTAGAGAATGAGCATGTTGTTCTTGCCCATACCTCGGGTAGAATGCGCAAAAATCGCATCCGTGTTCTTGTTGGTGATAAGGTGACCGTTGAAATGACGCCTTATGATCTGACTAAGGGACGTATTACCTTCCGTCACAAATAAAAATGGCCCTTTTGGCTCATTACAGCGTTAAGTCTCTCAGATGAACCAAAAGTTCATCGCGTGCTCATGCGTGAGATAAAGGAAGTTGCAGGCTATAGCCTGTTCTTGGAAAATTCCTTAAGCTTTTAAAATTCCTAAATTTCTGTATGCTGTGCTCACAATTTATGTGAGGGACTAATGGAAGCTTTGAAACCAAAATTCATTCTAGCATCTGCATCGCCGCGCCGCTTAGAGCTGTTGCAGCGCATCAGTATTCAGCCGGATACCATCATTGCAGCAGATATTGATGAAACAGTGCACCATGGCGAGAGCCCAAAAGTATATGCAAAGCGTATGGCTGTTGAAAAAGCGCGCGCTGTTGCTGTGAATCAGTCAGGTCACCTCGTTTTAGGGGCGGATACAATCGTTGTTAAGGGTGATGACTTTCTGGGAAAGCCGGAATCAGAATCTGAGGCATGTTGTTTTTTGCAAAAACTGTCAGGTCAAATACATCAGGTCTATAACAGCCAGTGTTTGGTTGACACGCAGGGCACAGAGCACTTTGAGCTTTCTGTCTCTCAAGTGACATTTAAAGAGTTAGATGCAGATGAAATTGACCTGTACCTTGCGATGAATGAGTGGCAAGGAAAAGCGGGTGCCTATGCGATTCAAGGCTTTGCAGCTTGTTTTATGGCTGATTTTCAAGGGTCCTACACGGGTGTAGTCGGGCTATCGTTACCGCATACTTACACGTTGCTGCGCAGTGTAGGGTACGTTTAAGTTATGATGCAGCGTTCTTTAAATACCCGCTGTTTTGTGGCAAAAGATGGGGACTACCGCTGGTTTGCCTTATATGAGGGTGAGCAGCTGATCGATGTGGATGTACAATGGTTAGCTCCATGTAGAAATTTGCAGATTGGCGCTGTGTTGTGGGCCAAGGTTTCTTCTGTTGCGCCGGAGGCAGGCGGGGTCTTTCTGACTGCAGGGCAGCATGAGGACCTTTTCTTAAAGCTGCGTAAGCCGGTTGCCAAGGGAAGTAAGCTTTGCGTGAAAATTACCCGGGAACCGATTGGGAAAAAAGCTTGGGGTTGTATCTTGCACGAAGTGGTAGGGCAAGAGCCTGGGGAAATTGGTACGATTATTGCTCAAGACCAGAACGTGTTGCTCTCTCTACCCGGGGAGGCGGAAAAAATTATAACGTCAGATGAATCATGGGCGAATGGTTTGCCTGATTCCTTGCGGTCTAAGTTAGAGCTTTGTACGTTCAAGGAATCACAGATGCACTTGAATGAGCTTAAAAAAGCAACCCAAGAGGCCGTAGCCGATAAAACAGTAATGCTTGAAGGCGGCGGAACACTGGTGATTGATACGCTTGAAGCGATAGCCGTTGTGGATGTGAATGGGGCAGGGACTAATCAGGGAAAAAACCCAGAGCAAATCTATTTTGACCTTAACTGCAGGGCTGTGGAGGCACTGCAAAGACAGTTGCGCTTACGAAGGATTGCTGGACAAATTGTGATTGATTTCGTTAGGTTGCACAAGAAGTCATATCGCTTAAGGCTGCACGCACACGCTGAGCAGTTCTTGAGTGATGATACGAAGGCTACCACGGTATACGGATTTACTCGGGGGGGGTTATTTGAGATTCATAAGGCCCGGCGACGCAGGCCACTTGCAAGTATGCTGAATGCATTTAAAATTATATAGAAGAGGGTAAAACGCGATGTCAGATCAAAATCAAAAAATAAAAACTGCAGCGTGTCCAATGTGCAACAAGCCTATTGAGACAAAATTTCGGCCTTTTTGCTCAAAGCGCTGTGCCGATCTCGATTTAAATCGTTGGTTTTCTGGGGTTTATCGTTTGGAAGATAATGAGAGTGATCTAGATTCAATGCAAGGCGTTGATCTTGACGAAAATGAAAAATTATAAAATACAGTAGATTGGTGCTAGACAGGCCGGTTTTTTTTGACTATAAGCCTTAAAAGCTGGTGAGCCCGGGTAGCTCAGTTGGTAGAGCAAAGGATTGAAAATCCTTGTGTCGGTGGTTCGAGTCCGCCTCCGGGCACCAGCTTTCATATATTTATCTTTTCTTATTTTTTTCTTCAGATCACTCGACACTTTGCTATCCTAGTTTTATAGATTCCTAAGCTAACCAGCTGTGAGTGTGAGAATGTCTGCTGCACCCTGTTATGACTCAACGCCTTTTATTCTATCGACCCAGCAAATGGTGGCCGCAGAGAGCTATGCTGTTGAGCAAGGTATATCCATAGCAAAGCTTATGGATGCTGCAGGATGCGGTGTTGCTTCGTATATTAAGTCGCATTTTCCAGGATCATCTGTGTTGGTCGTTTGCGGCAGCGGGAATAACGGTGGTGATGGTTTTGTTGCCGCGCGTGCATTACATGAAACGGGTGTCCAAGTTGGCATTCTTGCCCCGAATGATATAACTGGATACTCTGCAGTTGCTAAAGCGGCTTATGAAAGAAGCGTCGGTCTGATCGTTGGGAATCATACTAACGGAATCAGTCAGTTGGATCAATATGATGTCATTGTCGACGCGCTTTTGGGCACAGGACTTAAAGGTGAGATCAGGACGCCTACAGCGGATTTAATTGAGGCCATCAATCAAACAAAGAAAGCTTGTGTCAGCGTCGATATTCCAAGTGGAATCTGTAGTGATACGGGGAAGGTTTGCGGCGTTGCTATTCAGGCAACGGCAACGGTGACGTTCTTTCGTAAGAAATGGGGGCATTTATTAGCACCAGGTTCCATCCATTCGGGCACAATTTCAGTCGTTGATATAGGGATTGATGCAGGCGCACTCGAAAATACCTCAGTAAAAACCTATGAAAATACACAGGCACTATGGTCGTCAATGGTGCCGTTTCCGGGTGCGACAGCGCATAAGTATACGCGTGGTTATACGATTGTTGTTGGATCATCGGACATGCACGGCGCTGCGCGTCTAGCCGCGGCATCAGCCCGGCGTTGCGGCATTGGAGTATTGCGTGTTTTAGCGCCAGCCTCTGTACATGCAATTTATGCAGCAGATGCGCCTGGGCTCTTATTAACGGACTCAGATAATAAAGATCTTGTTGATGTGCACATTAAGGACACACGCGTTGGTAGCTTTCTTATAGGCGCAGGGTGGGGTGCTTCGAGTGAAACTCAATCCTGGGTTAAGCGCTTGCTTGGTCTGGGTAAGGCTGTGGTCCTAGATGCAGGGGCACTTGTTTCTTATGGTGACTCCCCGCAAAAACTAAGGGCGCTGATTTCTGATGGGAAGTCACCAGTTTTGTTGACACCGCATGCAGGAGAGTTTGCATGTCTGTGCCAGCATATTCCAGAAGTTCAAGCAGCAGGTAAACAGGGTAAGCTTGCGCAAGTACGCGCTGCTGCAAAATATTTCGGTGCAACCGTGCTTTTAAAGGGATCAGATACAGTCATTGCAGCCCCAGAAGGTCTAGCACTGGTGAATAGTCATTGTTCCAGATGGTTGTCCGTTGCAGGAACAGGGGATGTTCTTGCTGGTTTGTGCGCTGGGTTTATGGCACAAGCTGTAACACCTGTTTGGGCTGCCGCAATGGCCGCTTGGTTGCACGGCGATGCAGCACTTCGTTGCGGTCCAGGGTTTTTAGCCGAAGATCTTGTTGAGGCGACAGGTGATGCTTATAAAGCGCTTTGTTTGCGTTATTTTCAGCAGAATTCAGGCGCTTAGTGAAGCCATCTATTGAAGAATGCCCATAAATTTTATAGGAATTAAATAAATTGTATGTTTTTTTACGTGACAATAGTTTTCAGATGCGATAATAATCTCCCCTGAGAAGTTGCGGGCGTGGTGAAATTGGT
>CAYGJW010000016.1:0-17466 GCA_964350415.1 uncultured Alphaproteobacteria bacterium | reverse complement strand
ACAATCGCCTCCGCTTTTCCGCGCATGGATTTGGGAATCTGATTACCATCAATTAGCAAGTAATCAGGTGTTATTTCAAGCGCCTCAACCGCGCGCTCCATGGCCAAAAATGTTGCATTCAGGATGTTTATTTCATCGATTTCTTCAACACTTACACGGCCAATACCAATCCAAAAACCACCCTCAAAAAACTTATCAAAAAGCAGCTCTCGCTTTTTCGCAGTCAGCTTTTTTGAATCTTTTACGTGTTTTAAAAAATAAGGATCAAGCCGCTCTAAGTCGGCAATCACAGCCGCTGCAACCACGGGCCCCGCCAACGGACCTCGACCAACCTCATCAATACCAGCAACATGCCCAAGATACTGCCGCTCAAGATCTATATCCATTATGAATTTCCTTAAATTATTGGGGCTCAGAAAACTCTGAATAAAACTTAACGGCAGCTGGATGGTAATGCTTTTCTGCTTTTTTATGCGCAGAAATATCAATCATCTCAGGGCCTGCCCAAGCACATTTTAACTTTTTTTGAATTTCTTTATCCCAATAGATTTTTAGGAAATCAAGCACTTCAGTATCTGGCCTATCTGCACGTGTCACCAGCAACGCCTTAACGCCGATAGTTCTGATATCTTTTTGCTGACCATGGTAGGTTTGTTTAGGAATTACCGTTTCATGCCACAAAGAGCTCGCTGTCTTTAATGGAGCATCAATCAGTTTACTAACGCCTCCCCGCAACAAATCAGAGACCGCTGCAGACGGATATCCAACAATGAATGCCGCTGCCTGTATTTTTTTTTGCTGCATCTGAGATCTTATTGCTAAAAAATCAACATTTTTTAGATTTTCAGTAGGAAATCCCTGATCTATTAACAAAGCCTGAACTGACTTAAACCCGCCTCCTGACATCGGCCCTAAGGCAATCGTGCTCTTCTTATGATCAAAAGCTTTTTCCTGATCAGAAGTTCCTGCCACAACAAAATGAAGCGGCTCAATATAAGCCTCTACAACAATCTTTGGACTAAAGGCCTTCCCCTGAGTATTTTGTCTCGCACTGATGAATCTAGCTAAAACGTCTTCTTGCACAAAAGCATATTTAAGGGTGCCATTTTCCAGTCCATTCAAATTTTCTTCAGATCCTTGTGTACTTTGTATCCGAAAGGATCGAGGGCGTTTGTCCGCTTCAGCACCTAAAATACGCTGCCTATAAAGTGGTGCACTCATCAGACTGGTGATGACGCCACCCAACTTAAAATAAGCACCTTCAACAGGACCACTTCCTACAATAAAAGGGGCACTTTCCATATCATTCGACGCATAAACAGGCACACTCCAAGCAAGAACAACCAATAAAATAAAATAAAATAGCCTCAAGAAAACATCCCCTATTTCTATAAGTTTTATGCAATTTGAATCACACACTTGCACTTATAGCGGGGATCGGCTTAGGAATGAAGCGTGTTTTTTATAAAAAATCCTATTGCCTCTGCGATCTATGAAGTATAGTTTCAAAATGCGGTTTATGCATAAAAAAAGTGGGGGAATAATGAACCGGTTACTGTCTAAAATAACAAAAACAAGCCTTTGTCTTATTGTTATGGCCCAAATGCTGCCTGCAAAACTCTTTGCAAGCAAAGCTTTTCCGTGGCAAATGAACTTTCAAGAAGCAGCAACACCTGTTGCTGAAAGAATCAGGGAGTTTCACGATTTTCTTCTTATTCTGACCATTGGTATTGTGATCTTTGTTATGGGACTCATGGCCTATGTGATGATTAAGTTCCATAAAAGCCGCAATCCAGTCCCCTCAAAAACAACCCATAACACGCTGATTGAGGTTGTTTGGACACTCGTCCCCGTCATTATTCTCGTCGTCATTGTCTTTCCTTCTTTAAAACTTATGTATTTCATGGATAAGACCGAAGATGCTGAAATGACTGTCAAAGTTGTCTCCCATCAATGGTATTGGAGCTATGAATACCCAGACCACGACAACATTGCCTTTGATAGCCTCATGCTTAAAAAAGATGAGCTTAAGCCTGGACAACCGCGCTTGCTTGAAGTTGATAATCGCCTCGTTGTTCCTGTTGGAACAAACATCCGCATCCTTCTTACTTCTGCTGATGTCCTTCACAGCTGGGCAGTTCCTGCCATGGGCGTTAAAACAGATACAGTACCAGGACGTCTGAACGAAACCTGGATAAAAGTGACAAAAGAAGGCGTCTACTACGGACAATGTTCAGAACTTTGTGGTAGAGATCATGGCTTCATGCCGATTGCCGTTGAAGTTGTCTCAAAAGATAAATTCGCTCAGTGGGTTGAAGATGCAAAGGTTAAATTTGCCGCCAATGACCACGCTGAAAAAACGATTCAAGTTGCACTTGCAAGATAAAGAACAAGAGGAATTCCATGAGCACGATTGCTGAACACGATACCCACGACCATAAGCCCGGCTTCATTGCCCGTTGGTTCTTCTCCACCAACCACAAGGACATTGGAACGCTTTATATCATCTTTGCCATTTTAGCAGGGATTGTTGGCGGTGCCTTCTCTGTTGTGATGCGTATGCAGCTGGAAGAACCAGGCGGCATGATTTTTAACGGCAATCACCAGATGTTCAATGTGTTTATCACGGCACACGGGCTGATCATGGTTTTCTTTGTTGTAATGCCTGGCCTGATTGGCGGCTTTGGAAACTGGTTTGTGCCGCTGATGATTGGGGCGCCGGATATGGCCTTCCCGCGAATGAATAACATCAGCTTCTGGCTTATTATTCCTGCATTCTTCTTGCTGCTTGGATCCGCCTTTGTTGACGGCGGCGCAGGGACCGGCTGGACAATTTACCCACCACTAAGTTCCAATGAGGGGCATCCTGGCATGTCCGTTGATATGGCGATCTTTGCCCTGCATCTTGCAGGTGCCTCGTCTATTCTTGGGGCGATTAACTTTATCACAACGATCCTGAATATGCGTGCCCCCGGCATGACGATCCATAAGATGCCGCTTTTCGTATGGGCAATGCTCATCACTGCATTCTTGCTGTTCGTTTCTGATCCTGTGCTTGCTGGCGGCATTACTATGCATTTAACGGATCGGAACTGTGATTCAACGTTCTTTAAACCGTCGGGTGGTGGTGATCCGATCTTATTCCAGCATCTGTTCTGGTTCTTTGGTCATCCCGAAGTTTACATCATGATTTTGCCGGCCTTTGGTATCATCAGTCATATCGTATCTACGTTCTCTAAAAAGCCTGTCTTTGGTTATTTGGGCATGGCTTATGCAATGCTTTCAATTGGCTTGGTTGGATTTATCGTTTGGGCCCATCACATGTACACCGTGGGGCTTAATGTAAATACCCGGGCATACTTTACCGTTGCCACCTTGGTGATTGCCGTACCGACTGGGATTAAAATCTTCAGCTGGATTGCAACCATGTGGGGCGGATCGCTGAGCCTGAAAACACCAATGCTGTTTGCCTTAGGTTTCATCTTCTTCTTTACAGTGGGCGGTGTGACCGGTGTTGTTCTTGCCAATGCAGGGGTTGATACAGCACTGCATGATACGTACTATGTGGTTGGTCACTTCCATTACGTGCTATCGATTGGGGCGGTATTCTCACTATTTGCAGGGTTCTATTACTGGATTGGTAAAATGTCGGGCAGACAGTACCCGGAAGTGTTAGGAAAAATTCATTTCTGGATCATGTTTACGGGGGTTAACCTAACGTTCTTCCCAATGCACTTCTTAGGGCTTGCAGGAATGCCGCGCCGTATACCGGATTACCCGGACGCTTATGCGGGCTGGAATAAGATTGCCTCTTACGGGTCTTATATTTCAGCAGTGGGTGTTGTTCTGTTCATCTTCATCGTGATTAAAACCCTTACTTCTGGTAAAAAAGCAGGGGACAATCCATGGGGTGAAGGTGCAACAACACTAGAGTGGACGGTTGCGTCACCTCCTCCGTTCCATACTTTTGAAGAGCTTCCAGAAGTTAAATAATAGACATTGATTGAAAGGTTGCGGCTATGAACGCGCATGCGCATACCCTTAATAAAGGGTCAGATTACGCGCACATCACCGAGGTTAAAGAATTCATCACAATTCTTAAGCCTCGGGTGATGTCCCTAGTTGTATTTACAGGTGCCATTGGCGTTTTTGCTGCGCCGCAAAGCATCCATCCTATTTACGCCTTTACCACAATTTTGTGTATTGCTTTGGCTGCCGGTGCAGCCGGTGCAATCAACATGTGGTACGAGCGTGATATTGATGCGTTGATGGAACGTACGAAAAACCGCCCCTTGCCTGCTGGCCGGATTACCCCAGGTGAAGTGCTCGGCTTTGCTGTCTGCCTTGCCTCTGTCGCAGTCATTATTCAAAGCCTATGCGTTAATTTGCTTTCTGGCATGCTGCTGCTTGCATCGATTCTTTTCTATGTCTTTATCTATACCATTTGGTTGAAACCGCGCACGCCACAAAACATTGTCATTGGTGGTGCTGCTGGTGCATTCCCACCGATGATTGGCTGGGCTGCAGCAACAGGGGACATAACCCTGGCACCCGTGTTATTGTTTACGATTGTGTTTTTATGGACACCGCCACATTTTTGGGCACTTGCGCTTTACCGCTCCTCTGACTACCAAAAGGCGGGTATTCCCATGCTACCTGCTGTTGCGGGGCCCGAGGCCACTAAAAAACAAATCTTAGTCTATGCATTCCTGCTTGTTGCTTCGACGTTAGCACCGTACTTTTTGGACTTGGCGGGCTTATGTTTCACCCTGACAGCCGCAGTTTTGGGCAGCGTCTTTGTTTACTATGCATTCAAAACCCTTAAATCAACAGGGGACGCGTATCCTAAGAAACTGTTTAAGTTTTCCATCCTGTACCTCTTTCTTATTTTCCTTACCTTTGCAATTGATCGGATCTTTTTCACATGACCACACATCCTGTTAAACACAATAAAAAGCTTAAGCAACGCAATATGGTTGTTCTCCTTTCACTGATTGCACTAATGGTGCTGTTTTATGCCATTACAGTGACACGTATAAGCATTGGCGGCACGGGAATGTAATGAGCGACCTTAAGAGCAAAAACAACAAAGTCCTTAAACCACTGATCGCAATCGTTGCTGGCATGACGATGTTATCCTTTGCTTCTGTCCCCTTATACACAATGTTCTGCCAAGTCACCGGTTACGGCGGCACCGTCATGCGGGCCTTCGAAGGCGCCAGGCGTGTGAGCGACCGGGAATTAACGATTCGCTTTAATGCCGATGTAAACTCTGAGCTACCTTGGGAATTTAAACCGCTACAAAAATCGATTAAATTAAAGGCTGGCGAAACAGGGCTTGCGTACTACGGTGTTGAGAACCGCGCGGACAAACCGATTGTTGGAATTGCCATCTATAATGTGACACCGCTTAAGGCTGGATCGTATTTTAATAAAATTGAGTGTTTTTGTTTTGATGACCGTATGGTTGTTCCAAATAACTACTCAGACCTACCTGTAACCTTCTTTATTGACCCTGATATTGACAAAGATCCAAACATGAAGGATGTAAATACGATCACTTTGTCTTATACTTTCTATAGATCACATAATCAGGACCTTGTAGAAAATTATAAACCCGGAGGCACCAATGTCCGATCATAACAACGCAAAACACCCCTATCACCTGGTGGACCCAAGCCCTTGGCCCCTGCTCGGTTCGATCTCAGCAGGCATCATGGCTATGGGTATCGTTCAATATATGCATCATGATAAATCGATCCTTTTTATCATTGGTACCATTGGTGTACTCATGACTATGCTTTTATGGTGGAAAGACGTTCTGAATGAATCTGTCGTTCAAAAGGCACATTCTGCTGTGGTTAAACACGGATTCCGTTATGGTATGGGACTGTTCATTGCCTCAGAAGTTATGTTCTTCTTTGCCTTCTTCTGGGCTTTTTTCAATGCTAGCATTTTCCCAACAGAAATTATCGGTAGCGTTTGGCCGCCTAAAGACATCACGACGATCGATGCATTTGGCCTGCCATTTTTTAATACGTTGCTGCTGCTACTGTCCGGAACAACGGTAACATGGGCCCACCATGCAATTATCCATAACGACCGAAAAGGCGCGTTACAAGCACTTGCACTGACGGTTATCATTGCACTTCTTTTCCTTGCGGTTCAAATGCTTGAGTATTCTCATGCGCCTTTCGCATTTAGCGACGGGATCTATCCATCAACATTCTTTATGTCCACAGGATTCCATGGTTTCCACGTTTTCGTTGGAACAATTTTCTTGGCTGTTTGTTTGTGGAGAACCCAAAAACGTCACTTTACCTCAAAAAGCCACTTTGGTTTTGAAGCTGCGGCTTGGTACTGGCACTTCGTTGACGTTGTCTGGTTGTTCTTGTTTGTTTGTGTGTACTGGCTTGGTGGCAATTGACCCGAAGCCTCCGCACTGCAATTGGATGGCTCGTCTTTTTAAGCTGCCTGGGTATTCTTATTCATTTAGGAACCTGGCAGCTTCAAAGGCGTGACTGGAAACACAGCCTTATTCAAGAATACCAACAGAACCTAACACGGCCGGCACTCACTGCTATCCCGCAGCAACCAGGCCTCAGCTTAAGACCTGTCCGTATACAGGGGCATTTCACAGCACACACACCTATAGCTGTCTACTCTGTCACTCCACAAGGGAAATCTGGGTTCAAGCACTACGCAGTCTTTAAACCCGCTTCTGGCGATACGATGATTCTGGTGCAGCGTGGTTGGTCCAGCGGCTCAGAGCCTGTTACCTTTGAGTCACCAACTCAAATGACAACTCTACAAGGACATATTAAAACACCACCGAAGCCAAACCGTTTTACCCCTACCAACCAACCCGATCAAAACCAGTGGTACAGCGCTGATCTGGAAGCAATGGCAAAGCACTATAAAATAGCTGAACTTACCCCTTATTTATTCATTGAGAAAAACACCAACCTTACAGAAATTGAAGCGAATCCAGAACCAACTATTGACCTGCCCGACAATCATCTGCACTATGCGATGACATGGTTTACACTGGCCCTTGCCTGGGTTTTTATGTTTATTTTTTATCAAAGAAAAACTTCTGGAGCTAACAATGATAAGCGCTTATCAGCAACTTGAGAAAACATTCAATCAAATCGGGCTTTTCTCTGATATCAACGGCATGCTTTTTTGGGATACCGCGTCGATGATGCCTGCAGGTGCATCGAACAACCGCGCCGAACAGTCGGCCCTGATCAGCAGGCTGCAGCACGAAATGCTGACAGACCCTAAGACAGCCGATGCGATTTCAAAAACAGAACAAGCAACGGACCTTGATGCGTGGCAGCAACGCAATGTTCAGCTCATTCGCCACCAATATAACAAGGCCTCTGCTCTTGACCCCAGCCTTGTGGAAAATCTCAGCCGCATTAAATCAAAGTGTGAGCTTTTATGGCGCAATGCACGCGCAGAGTCTGACTTCAGCCTTATTAAGCCTGCCTTAGGCGAATGCCTTGATTTAACGATTGAAATGGGTAAGGCCTATGCTAACCAAATGAATTGCTCTGTGCATGAGGCGTTAATTGATGACTTCGATCCAGGCCGTAAGACTGATGAGATTGACCATATTTTCTCTCAGCTTGAAGCGTTCCTACCTGGCTTTGTTAAACAAGTGACAGAGCAACAAGCATCTAAGCCTGCGCCCCTTGCGCTAGAAGGTCCCTTCCCTGTTGAAAAACAAAAGGAACTCGGCAGGCGCTTGATGCAAACGCTTGGGTTTGACTTCGAACGTGGTCGCATTGATACCAGCACACATCCTTTCTGCGGCGGCAGTACCAACGACGTGCGCATTACAGCGCGTTATGACGAAAATGATTTCAGCTCAGGACTTATGGCTGTCTTGCACGAAACAGGTCATGCGCTTTATGAGCAAGGAAAACCAGAAGCTTGGTTGCACCAGCCCGTTGGACAAGCGATTGGCATGACCATTCATGAAAGCCAGTCTTTGCTGACTGAGATGCAGGCTTGCCGCTCTCTAGAGTTTATTACCCACATGGCGCCGATTGCCCAAGAGGTCTTCGGACGCACAGGACCTGAATGGAGTGCTGAAAATCTTTACCGCCTTAGCACAACCGTTAAACCAAGCTTTATCCGGGTTGATGCGGACGAGCTTACATATCCGCTGCATGTCATTATGCGTTATAAGCTTGAGAAGCAATTGCTTGCAGGAGACCTCCTGCTTGATGACCTGCCAGAGGCTTGGAACAACGCAATGCAAAGTTATTTAGGGATTACCCCAGCCAATGACGCAGAAGGCTGCTTACAGGACATCCACTGGCCTGTTGGGCTGTTTGGTTATTTCCCTGCCTATACCCTAGGTGCAATGACTGCGGCACAGCTGTTCCAATCGGCTAAACAAGCAACACCTGACCTGGGCTCTCACATCCAAGCGGGTAACTTTAAGCCATTGCTTAATTGGTTACGCGACAATGTCCATAGCCAGGGCTCTCGCTATACACCGAATGAACTTCTAACTAAAGCGACAGGCAGCACCATTGATGTCGAGCTTTATAAACGCCACCTACAAGAACGCTACGCAGCTTAAACGGATATTAATATGACAACACGTATAACAACTCTCGATAACGGCCTTCGTATTGCCACAGACACAATTACAACCGTTGAGTCTGTCACCTTAGGCATTTGGGTGCAGAGCGGATCTCGCCATGAAGAAAAAGATACTGGCGGAATTTCGCATTTCCTTGAGCATATGGCTTTTAAAGGGACAACCACACGATCAGCCAGACAGATTGCGAATGAGATTGAATCGGTTGGCGGCTTTATCAATGCTTACACAAGTCGGGAAAAAACCGCCTATCACGTGCATCTTTTGAAGGATCACGTTGAATTGGCTGTCGACATTTTGTCTGATATCCTACAAAACTCAACTTTTGATGAAGATGAGTTTGCGCAAGAACAGCAAGTGATCTTGCAAGAAATTGGCCAAACCAATGATACGCCAGATTCAATTGTCTTTGATTACTTCCAGGAAACGGCCTACCCGGATCAGCCAATCGGCCGTCCTATCCTAGGCATCGAATCACGCATTAAATCTTTTACGCCGCAAGACCTACGTGATTATATGCAGAAGCGTTACCATCCAGATCAGATGCTATTCTGCGCTGCGGGTAACATTGATCACGATGCTTTTGTGAGTCTGGTGAAAAAGTACTTCCAAATGCCGGCAGCTCAGACCCCGCTTAGTGCGACGGCACCTATTCATTATATGGGCGGCGACCACCGCACATTGAAAGATCTTGAGCAAGCACACATTGTTTACGGCTTTAAGGGTATGAGCGTTGTTGATCAAGACTACTTCTCACAAGCGCTTTACACAACGGTGCTTGGTGGCGGCATGTCATCGCGCCTATTCCAAGAAGTGCGCGAGAAACGCGGCCTTGTCTATTCCATTTACAGCTACAATGAAAACTTTAAAGATGCAGGTACCTTCAGCATCTATGCCGGCACCGACAAAGATCGCTGCGCAGAGCTTATGAGCATTGTGAATGAACAGTTGATGCTGATGACAAAATTTGATTCCGATGAAGAGCTTGATCGCGCTAAGATGCAGCTTAAAGCCAGCACACTGATGGCCCGGGAAAGCACCTCTTATCGCTGCGAGATTCTTGTCAGTCACCTGATCAATTTCGGTAAACCGCGCACGGTTGAAGAAACGGTAAAAAATATTGAAGCTGTTGACAATGGGATGATCCGGGAAGCGGCCTTGCGCACCTTGAATTCAGAGCCAACCCTTGCAGCACTTGGTCCGATCGATAAGCTTACCAGCTACGCGGATATTACCAGCACCCTGAAGAACCAAGCAGCATAAAGACTGAATCAATCTTATTTCTAAGAGTCAGGAGATAATATTCCTGGCTCTTTTTTTATGATTTATAGGCAAGCTGCGCCACGGCATACTTTTGGTACGTCGAAGCTGCTTAACGCATAAATAAACCAAAAGAATTATTTTACGTTAAGAGTTTCTTAAGAATTTCCCCTTTATTCTATCCCTAAGGCACAAGGATATGGAGGAAATAATGAGTAAAAATAACGTTGTAATGGGATTATTGGTTGTTGGATTAGTGCTTACTGCTGTTAATATTTCTCTTAAAATGCGCGATCAGATGGGGACACAGACAGCTGCGCATCAAGACTCACCGTACAACACGAATAATCTTATCAAGCAAAAAAGTAACTCACTATCACGGCAATTTGACGTACGGGCCTATAACTCACTTGATGTGTATGACTAAGAGCTTGCGGGATTAATTTGTAAAAAATCTTCCATAATCCAGGCCCATCTAGAAAAATCCTTACCTATTACTATCTGATGACCTAATTCTGGAAAATATTCAAAACGGGCAAGCTGTCCTGTTTCATTCATAAAATGCTCACTCAGCACCCTTGGTTGCTGTTGGCTGTAATCAATATAAGGAATTACCCAAACATAACCACACTGATAATAAAGAGCGTTTTTTATTTCTGCCAGCTGCCAAATAGGCGTTAGGGTATCCAATCCACCATGCATAAAAAGGATATCGCCATTTAAGGCATTCCTTAATCCTTTGTGAGAAGTGACAATTGAGTATTTTTCATACTCTTTAACATCTATTTCAGATTGAAACTTAGAGCCAAAAAGCTGCGCGATTTTTTCTCTATCATTTACGCCTTGAAACATTAGCCTAATATCATAGAGGCCGCACTCAACAATATATTTGTTGAAAATCCCCTTATATTCTGGAGTGGTTGCAATCAACATCGCTTCATAGGCGCCCCAACTAGCCCCCCAAAGTGTCAAATCCGTCGCATCAACAAATGGAAGATCTTTTACATATTCAGCAACAGCAAGAACATCACGAATATGGCCACCATTAATATCACCTTCAAGAGCCGCTCTATGTTTTTCTCCAAAGCCTGAACTCCCCCGAACATTTGGAATGACAACCACATAGCCACGATTTACAAAAAACTGTTTTTCTTTTTTAAACTGAGCATCATCACAACGTCCTGGCCCACCATGCAAGTAGATAATTGCTTTTTGTTTTTTACCTTCAACCTCAGTTCCGTGCGGTATTAAAATATGTAACGGAACTTGGACCATTTGATTTGTTACGCAATCATTGTATGAGTACTTTAAGCTGCAAATATTAACAGATGAACTCTGCTTTTCATTCGGAGAAGGTATTTCTTGGTCTTTGCAATCATCTTCAAAACTAGATTGATTTGAGATAACATTTATACCTTGAATTTTGATAAGTTCCGAATGCTCGGCATCTTCATAGGGTAAAAATTCATGTATGCACTGGTGAATAACCTTATTTTCATCCTTAAATATTATATATAGTGATCTGGAAATAGCTTTTGAGTCTGATGATTTAAGGTCGGCCACAAATAAAATATCATGCGTCAAAGCAAACAACGCAAAAAATTCATTTATTTTTGGATCGAAAAATTGATACCGAAGCCCTTTTAAGCCATGCATTTGAACATACAAATTCACTTCACCTTGGCTATTAGAAAAGCATCCAAAGCCCTGGACTTGCTCACCATTGCTCCCTTTAATAACAACACGTTCTTTCATGCTGATAAGATTAATTGTTTTTAAAACCGCAGTGTCATCATCTTCATGAATATCAATAAAGTATAAATCATCCCCTATAACTTGCATTGATGTAATTAATTTACTTTTATCTTTCAAAGGCCCTAACAACCAACCTGTTTTTAAATCCAACATATATAGGATTGGATATTTTTTTGAGGCACTTGAAGAATCAGAACAAAAAAAGCGTAAATAAGAACCAAACTGCTTTATTGATGGTAAATGAATATTTTTAAGTGTACTCCGAAGCGGCTGGCCAAAAGGCTTCCATTCTCCATTTGTACACCGATACGCGGCAATTATATTTTTTTCAGAACTTGTTAGAACTGTTTTTTGTCCAAATTGTATACAGTAATAAATCGGATAGACACCTTCAGGTAGTCCTTCAACAAGGACCTCTTCTTCATCTGTTTCATTGCGCAGAAATGCATGGCTTACTTGAATAACTTGATTGTTTTGATTATCTGAGAAGCTAACGCCATCATCTGTAAAATCAAGTAGCAACCAGCTTGGTTTAATTTCTCTTGAGAAATTCTTACGTTCTTTGTCACTGTAATTTAAGAGTGTTTTATTTACAAGGGCACGCCGAAGGCTGACAATTTCCCAACCATGATAAAAACCACCATTTAATGCGTAAAAATAAGAATTAGGAAACCTAAGCGGTAAATACTCAAGCTGTAAATCACCTTCTAAAGAAGCAGCCCAACATGTTTCTTGATTGAAGTAGCCTTGGTCGATTAAACCTGCAATATAAGCATTAATACTGCTCCCCTCAGCGCTCTCTAATTGCTGAGGACTATAAAAGGGCTCCCTTTGTTTTTGCACATCAAGTATTTGAAAAACATGGGACCAGTCAGTTCCACCGGCAAAAGAGAAGCAACAAGAAAACAAATAAAAAACAATGAAACGTCTCAGCATTATAGTATCAACAAGCAGTATTATATAGAAATTTATATAATACTAGACATCTAATTGCTAAAAGTCAACCATGCTTATAATAACAATTGATTAATTGCCCGTCATAATACGATCAATAAGCTGCTTCATTGTCGGAATGAATCCATCCTTATAAAAAGGATCAGAAGCAAACTTATAGGCATTGTGCCCAGCAAACATCAGCTGATTTTCTGTATGGTCTGAGTGACTAATTTCAAAGAGCGTTTTTTGAATACAGAATGAACGTGGATCTGCCTTACGCCCCGTTGTTCCTGTTTCACCCTGCGACCAGTTACTGAATTTACAAGCACTTAGGCAACCCATGCAGTCAACTTGATCTTTTAGAATTTGATTCGCCCGTTTAGGCGGCACAAAGATCAATGTTGAATCAGGTGTCTTCATCGCCTCAGTATGGCCTTCACTGACCCAGGCTTCTGCCCGCGCCTTATCTGCAGGCTTCATATACACCAGACGGCCTCTTGCACCGACAGGGAATCCTTCTGTTAAGCCATCAGCAGGTTTCGTTGCATAAGGAACTTGGCGTTCTTCTCGGCCTTTCAATTCATCCAAGAACGGATTTGAAACGGCTGAGGACCAAAATCCTGTTGGGCTAAAGCGGTTCAGATAAACATCGCCTTCCTCCAGCTCCAATAAACGCTGTTTCCAGGCATTCGAAATAGGGCTTTCTTGCGTCAACAATGGGCGCGTACCAAATTGAAAAGCAATTGGACCAATCTCAGGGTTATCCAACCAGTTTTCCCAGTCTCTTAAGTACCAGACACCACCAGCCATGATAATCGGCGTTTCATGAAGTCCAAACGAATTCATCATCTCGCGTAATGCCTTAACCCGTGGATACGGATCTTCTGGCATCAGAGGGTCTTCAACGTTACTTAGACCGTTATGGCCACCAGCACGCCAAGGGTCCTCATAGACGACACCGCCTAGACCTTCTTGGAATTTATGATAGGCACGCTTCCACAGCGCCCTAAATGCACGGGCAGAGGAAACAATAGGGTAATAATAAACGCCATACTTACCGCAAATTTCTGCCATTTTATAGGGCATGCCTGCACCGGAGACAACTCCGTGTATCAGGCCTTTTGCACCTTCTAAGGCATTTTCTAAAATATACTCAGCACCGGCCATTTCCCACAGCACATTCATATGAATGGCACCGCGGCCCTGGCTAACTTCGTGCGCAACCTGAGCTTGGCTAATAGCGCCTTCAACGCCGAAATCAAGAAGCTCTTTATGACGCTCTCTACGCGTTTTACCATGATACACAACGGGGATTAGCTCCCCGTTTGCATCATAGGAATCGGCGTTCACACCGGAGAACGTTCCAACACCACCCGCGGCAGCCCAGGCTCCTGAGCTTTCACCTGTGGATACAGAAATTCCTTTACCGCCTTCAACAAGGGGTAAGACCTCACGACCAGACATCATTATCGGCTTGATTGGCTTCACGAATTCATTCTCCTGAACAGCACCTAACCACACTTACTACTGTGCAGCGTTTATTTTCCAACAGCTTTCATACTAAGCTTAACTTTACCGCGATTATCAACGCCGATAACCTTGACGCGTATCTTGTCACCTTCATTGACAATGTCCGTAACTTTTTCAACGCGTTGGTCTGCCATCTCACTAATATGAACAAGGCCACTTTTCCCTTGAAGAAAATCAACAAAGGCACCAAAGTCAACAACCTTGGCAACAAGACCATCATACTCAACACCAATTTCTGGCTCAGCAACAAGACCTTGGATCCATTCATAAGCTTTCTTGCCGGCTTCTTGACCAACAGACGCTACATGAACAAGACCATCATCATCGATATCAACCTTAGCACCTGTCACTTCAACAATTTCACGAATCATTTTGCCGCCCGGCCCAATAATATCGCGGATTTTATCTTTTGGCACGTGGAACGCTTGAATTTTCGGTGCAAATTCATTCATCTCATTACGAGATTCTGTTAGCGCCTCAGCCATGCGACCAAGAATATGAAGCCTGCCTTCACGGGCTTGCTCCAAAGCTTCGCCCATAATGGCATGATTAATACTGGTGATTTTAAGATCCATTTGCAGCGAGGTAATCCCTTTGCTTGTTCCTGCAACCTTAAAGTCCATATCTCCAAGATGATCCTCATCCCCAAGGATATCTGAAAGGACAGCGTACTTCTCACCTTCTTTGATCAGTCCCATCGCAATACCTGCAACTGGGCTTTTGATTGGAACACCGGCATCCATAAGCGCCAAAGACGTACCACACACAGTTGCCATCGATGACGAGCCGTTAGACTCAGTGATCTCAGAAACAACACGCATTGTGTAAGGAAAATCTTCTTTGCTTGGCAGTACAGGGTTAATCGCACGCCATGCAAGCTTACCATGACCAAGTTCACGACGACCTGGGCCCATGTAACGGCCGACTTCACCAACTGAATAAGGAGGGAAGTTATAATGTAACATGAAATGCTGTCTGGATTCGCCTTCAAGCATATCCATGATCTGTGAATCTTGACCCGTACCGAGTGTTGCCACTGCAAGCGCTTGCGTTTCGCCACGCGTAAACAATGCACAACCATGTGCACGTGGTAGCAAACCTACTTCTGCAACGATTTGACGCACATCTTTAAGACCGCGACCATCTATCCGAGAGCTTGTTTCAAGAACACTGCCGCGAACGATGTCACATTCAATCTTCTTAAATCCTGAAGCAAACTCGTCTTTTTCAAAGCCAAGCTCAATCATCTTTTCAGATGCTTGCGTGCGTGCTGCATCAATTTTGCTCACACGTTCTTGCTTTTTTGTTTCTTTGTATGCTTCAGTCAAAGATGTTACTGCGAGCTCTTTAAGCTTTTCATAAGCTTCTTTTTGGCGGTCAGAGGCTTCTGGAACATCAACAGGATCTTTTGCACATGCTTCTGCAAGTTCAATAATCGCATCAATAACCGGTTGCATTTGGTCATGACCAAATTTAAGAGCGCCCAAAACAACGTCTTCTGGAAGTTCTTTAATTTCAGACTCAACCATAAGAACGCCTTCTTGCGTACCAGCCATAACAAGGTCCATGTTGGACTCTTCAAGCTGAACAGGAAGTGGGTTCAAGATATATTCACCATTAACCTGAGCAACACGCGACGCACCAATTGGCCCCATGAATGGTAGACCTGAGATCGTCAACGCAGCAGAAGCGGCAACCATTGCCACGATGTCTGGATCATTTTCCATGTCATGACTAAGAACGGTACAAATAACATTAGTTTCGTTTTTAAATCCGCCAGCAAATAGTGGGCGAATAGGACGATCGATCAGACGAGAAACCAATGTTTCTTTTTCTGTCGGCTTTGCTTCGCGCTTAAAAAATCCACCAGGGATTTTACCCGCGGCATATTTGCGTTCTTGATAATGAACCGTTAGTGGGAAAAAGTCGAGCGAAGGATCTGCAGTTTTCTTTGCTGTTACGTTACACATAACGACAGTGTCGCCATATGTTGCAACAACACTTGCATCCGCTTGACGCGCAATTTTACCTGTTTCAATAACAAGAGGACGCCCACCCCAATTAATTTCTTTGCGGTATACGTTAAACATATTACTCAATTCGAATCTCCGTTGTTTTAGAAGGGCGTCGGCCAGCCCCTAAGGGCTAGCCTATCAACCTGTCTAACTTGCTATCGATATTATCGACGTAGCCCTAGGCTCGCGATCAATTTTTTATAACGCTCAACGTCTTTACCATTTACATAATCTAAAAGGCGACGACGACGTCCAACCAATATTAAAAGGCCACGTCTTGAGTGATTATCTTTTTTGTGCGTTCTAAGATGGTCCGTTAAATTAACGATCCGCTCAGTTAAAACAGCAACCTGCACTTCTGGTGAACCTGTGTCACCTTCTGTTACAGCATACTCTTTAATAAGTTCAGTTTTTTTCTCAGCAGTAATCGACATCATATACTCCATAAATTAAAAATTCTTAAGGGTTTTAATACCCCCAATTCAAACCGTGCAAGCGCAATGAATAAATCATTAACTCTCACACGAACAACGTTGCCCTCTTCCAAGCTCTCCTCCAGCATTTCTGCAGGAATTGATTGCCCTTGTATCAGGCGTTTTGCGTTATCTTCCGTCAGAGTCAAAGCTAAGATGTCGTCCAGCAATACATCAACGTCCAATAACATTTCATCGAGTTCCTCAAAACTCCTGTCCATAACATAGTCAAGAGTGTGCGTTTCCTCAAGTACCAAATGTCCAACTTTCGTACGAATGAGCAAATCAACATAAGAAACAGTGCCTAAACAGGCCGCTAAGTCGCGAGCTAGGCTTCGAATATAAAATCCTTTACCACTTATAACTCGAAAGGTTGCGTGGTTTTCATCGTCAATAGATTCCAGAACTAAGTCTTGAACCCAGACCTTTCGAGCGGCTAACTCAACCTCCTGCCCTTTACGCGCTAATGCATAGGCACGCTTTCCATCAACCTTAATTGCCGAATAAATCGGTGGTGTCTGTTCAATTTCACCAAGAAACTTTGGCATCACAGCTTCAATTTCAGCCTGTGTTGGACGCTTATCCGAAGTGGCAATCACCTCACCTTCAGCATCGTCTGTAGTGCGCGCGACACCCCACCTCACCCGGAAGCGGTAGCCTTTCAGCTTATCCATTGTATAGCCAGCTGTTTTCGTCGCCTCACCAATCGCAATCGGGAGCACACCTGATGCAAGAGGATCCAGCGTACCGCCATGACCAATTTTTTCTAGATTAAAATGCCTGCGCACCATTGCAACGACTTTGGCCGAAGACATACCAATCGGTTTATTAATATTAAGCCAGCCATGCGCTTTATTTTTAAGAATTTTCTTCAGAC
>CAYGJW010000015.1:9614-18055 GCA_964350415.1 uncultured Alphaproteobacteria bacterium | reverse complement strand
TGCTGGAATTCAAGCACGGTGACCGCACTGAACTTGTTGAATTTTTTTGCCGCCTGCTTCAGCAGCATCTGGGTGATTATATCAAACAATCCGATGTGCTGGTGCCGGTGCCGCTGCATTGGCAACGGGAACTGGTCCGAATGTATAATCAAGCCGCATTGATAGCGGACAGGCTTGAGGAAAAACTAGGCGTGATGGTTTGTTCGGATGCCTTGCAACGCATTAAGAAGACGGCTTCCCAAGGACACATGAAACGGGAAGAGCGTTATAAAAACGTGAAGGGATCGATTCATTTAAATCCAGAATTTATTGAGCAATTAAAAGGCAAGCGTGTGCTACTAATTGACGATGTGATTACATCGGGTGCGACAGTCAGTGAATGTTGCCGGGTTTTAAAACCCGTTGCAGCTGAAATTAATGTTCTTTCCTTAGGACGTGTGCTTTTATAGGTTTATAAATTTTGATAAGTGGAGAGATGAATGAAGAAAAGTGGAATTCTTTTTTTAGGGGTCTTAATTGCGCCAGTCCTTGGTTTTTCTGAGCAAAAACCCAATGTAAACGTGAAGAGTCAAAATGCAACAGAAGCCCACAAGAAAGTAGAAGTGAAAATGCCAAATACAACACCAAAAATTATTGTTTATTCAAAGGCCTACTGCCCGTTTTGCACGATGGCAAAAGAAATGCTAAAGCGTAAAGGCGTTGCCTTTGAAACAATTGATCTTGAAAAGAACCCAGATCGTATGACTGAGATGTTAAGTAAAAGCAACGGCAGTAAAACGGTGCCGCAAATTTTTGTTGGTGATAAGCATGTTGGCGGTTACAGCGATATGGCTGAACTTGATAAAAAAGGAGAGCTTGATACTTTGATTGGAAAGTAATTAGGTTTCTTTAGGTGCTATGAATTCTCCAGATGACTTAATGTTTCCTTTGTGGTATTGTTGGTGACATTTTATATCTATTTGCTTGGAGTTTTTCAATATGTGTTTCCTATATCGATTTGTTGTCCTTATCGGATTTGCCGTTTCTGGGGCGTTTGCAGGTGGTTCTTCTGAATTAAATTCTGATTCTTCAAGCTCTGATGCTGGGAATGGAAGCTCAAGCACTCAAAGGGTTTTTTTTGAGGATGCTTTGGCCGGCATAAAAGCGAAATATAGCAGACGCCAAGCCCTTCCCATACAAACCCTTGCTGAGGCCTTAAGGGGTGCTCCTGCTCAATTTTTATCGCGGGAAAGCAAGAAGATCCCTCGTTTTTGCGATCGTTTTCTTCAAAAGACTCATAAGAATAATAGGGCGCTAGGTTTAGGGGGGGGACCTGTGCCCTTACCTTTGCAGGCTCCAGATTCCCTGCATTGTAAAAGCCTAACCCTTGCTGAGGCCTTAGGGTTTACAAAATTTGAACGGAACGTTTCTTTTCAAGATGCCAAAATAGAAAAAAGCCCTTTACCGGGTGTACCTGTTGCAGATGTGCCTGTCATAGATGTGAAGGTCAAAAAGAAAGCAGCTTCAAAGAAGAAAAAGAAAACAGTACGTCGAAAAAAACCTAAAATTGATTCTTCAGATGAGTTAACAGAACGTGTTCAGGTTGGAAAAAAGCGCAAGCGTGCCAGTGCGCCGAATAAGAAATCCAAAAGAGGGAAGTATCAAGAGGTTGACTTTGATGATGTTAAATTTTGGCGGGTTGACCCATTAGATTCAAGATTTTTTCAGTTGTTGGGTGAAAATAATGAAGTTTTGTTTTCAGACCAAGTACGAATTAGATCAGGACTAAGACAGCTTGCTCCGAAAAATCGTCTTCGCATTAAGTACAATAACACTTCAAGCGCTTATATTGATCATCATCCTGATGATGACCTGGATCTAAAAGCAAGCGGTTTTGCGGTGAAGGAAGAGGTCATTCAAGGACAGGACATAAAGCCTGTAGGAGGACCTGAGCCCATTGAATACTCTGATGACCTAATGGATGCGACTGTCATTGATGATTTTTATGCACAGCTAGAAGAAGGTGGTGTTGATATAGCTTCTTTTTTAGAGAATGAAAAGAGAGGCGATTTTGTAGATGGTTTTTAGCCTCAAACGAGTGGCCACGCTTATGGCTGATGATCAAAGCTGTTTTGTTGCCGCTAAAATGTAATTCACCGATAGATCGCTGTTGAGCTCCCAAGTGTTTTTTAATGGTTTGAAAACCATGCCGTTTATCTTGCTGATCTGAGCGCCTAAAGGTCTGAGTTCCTCAGCAATCTCTGAGGGTTTTAGAAACTTCTGCCAGTGATGTGTTCCTTTTGGAACCCAGCGTAAGATATATTCAGCCGCGACAATCCCAAGCGCATAAGATTTAGGTGTTCGGTTAAGGGTCGCAATAAGTAGAATTCCGCCAGGCTTCAAGATGCGCATGCAATGTGTTAGAAATATTTTAACGTCTGCAACATGCTCAATGATTTCCATAGCAACCACAGCATCATACATATTTTCATGCGATGCATCGAGGTGCTCCAGGGCGCCATGTTGATAGGTGAGATGATTGAGCTGCTGTGTTTCGGCATGGATGCGGGAAACGTTTATATTTTCATCTGCCGCATCGAGTCCCAAGACATTTGCCCCCAGTTTAGCAAGGGGTTCTGAGACAAGGCCACCACCAGATCCAACATCAATAAGTTTCAAACCTTTAAGTGGTGAAAAGGATTGGGCATCACATTTAAAATGTTGAGTAAGCTGGTCCCGAATAAATTGAATGCGACAAGGGTTCAGCTTATGCAAATGTTTGTATGGGCCAGATTCATCCCACCAGGTTTGAGCGAGTTTTTGAAAGTGCTCAATTTCAGAAGGATTAATCGTTGATTGTGTGCTGGCAGATGATGTATTTTCCATGCTTTGAAGATGCCCGTAGATGTAAGTAGAATCAACGTGTTTTTTTATTTATGTCAGGATAAGTAGTCTTTGAAATGGATTTGTATAACGATTAACCTTTGCGGCCATAAATGTTAAGTTATTTGGCTGTAGATATGCTACATTGTATTTTTTAAAGGCGCGGAATTAGGCAAGATGGCTTTGATCGTCCAAAAGTTTGGTGGCACCTCTGTTGCGGATATCAACTGCATTCGAAATGCAGCAAAAAAAGTAAAGCGGGAACTTGATCAAGGCAATCAGGTTGCTGTGGTTGTCTCTGCCATGTCTGGTGTTACAGATCAACTTGTTGATTGGGCTTGTCAGGCAAACGCAAGGCCAACAGCGTCAGAATATGATGTTGTTGTTGCATCCGGTGAGCAAGTGACAACGGGGCTTTTCTCGCTCATGTTACAAGGCATGGGCATTCCCGCGCGTTCTTATCTTGGCTGGCAGGTGCCCATTAAAACCGATGGACGCCATTCGAAAGCACGGATAGAAAGCATAGAAGTTAACGGGTTGCGTAACAGTTTAGCTAAGGAAGTTGCGATTGTTGCTGGGTTTCAGGGTGTCAACGAAAGCAATCGTATTACAACGCTAGGGCGTGGTGGCACGGACACCTCTGCGGTTGCACTGGCTGCTGCGCTGGATGCAGACCGCTGTGATATTTACACGGATGTTGATGGGGTCTATACGGCTGATCCGCGCATCGTACCAAGCGCGCGTAAGCTTGAAAAAATAACCTATGAAGAAATGTTAGAGCTGGCGTCGCAAGGGGCAAAGGTTCTGCAGACGCGCTCGGTTGAAATTGCAATGCGGCATAACGTCCCCTTAAGGGTTCTATCCAGTTTTAATGAAAATTCTGGAACATGTGTGGTTGGTGAGGATGAAATTATGGAAAAAGAACTGGTTAGCGGTATTACCTACAGCCGTGATGAAGCAAAAATATCCTTAATTGGAATCCCTGATAAACCAGGAATGGCCTCAGTTTTTTTCGGGCCGTTAGCGGATGAAGGCATAAACGTTGATATGATTGTAAAGAACGTTGCTGAAAAAGACGGAACGGCTGATCTGACGTTTACAGTCCCGCGCGATAGCCACGAACAGGTCTTAGAAATTCTAAAAACCAATGGGGCAAAGGACGGATATAAACGCATTGTCTCGGATCCTGGTGTTGCTAAAATCTCAGTCGTTGGGGTCGGAATGCGCAGTCACGCAGGCGTTGCACGAGCCATGTTTGATGCGCTGGGACAAAAGGGAATTGACGTTCAGGTTATCTCAACTTCAGAAATTAAAATCAGTGTTTTGATTGCCGAAGAGTATACGGAGCTTGCCGTTAGGGCGCTGCATGCAGCCTATCAATTAGAAGCTAAAATCAAGTAATACAACTGAAAAACAATCCTTTGAGCGATTTTAGCGTTAAGGCTGATCTCATGTTCTCACGTACATAAGTACGCTGCGGGATTCGCTTGCACTTTGCCTAAAACTCATCTCAAAATCTTATTTTTCAAAGCGTCTTAGATATCGTCATAATTCGCCTCGTGTGCCCATCTATTTCATGAGCGCTAGAGCTGTATTTTTCTTAAAGGCACTTTGAAATATGCTCTAAAAAACTGGCCTTTTCGTCCTCTTCAAAACTGAGCTTTATGGGAATCGAAAGGATGTTTTCTCTAAGGTTTACAGGGACTTTCACAAGGTCTTTTTCCGTCGTGATTAAAGTCGCATTCAGCTGCTCAGCCTCTTGCAGAAGGGCTTCAATCTCAGCATCCGTATAAGCATGGTGATCAGGATAGGATTTTGTCTTTGCTAAAGTCGCCCCAGCGCTTTCAAGCATGCGGAAGAATTTTGCCGGTTGACCAATGCCTGCAAAGGCTATAAGGGGTTGATTTACAGGAATATTTGTCGTTGCTTTAATCTTGGCGTGGAATAATGATTTACCTGAAAAGTGCGAAAGTTTGCTGGTAATATTGGTATGATCCTTGCCAATAATAAGGGTCGCATTTGTGCGCAAAAATGCAGGAATAAGACGCTCTCGCAAGGGGCCTGCCGGCATGATTTGATTGTTAAAAACCCCATGCATGCCATCGATGACAATCAAGGAGAAGTCCTTGAAAAGGCAAGGGTTTTGCAGGCCGTCGTCCATAAGAATAAGCTCGGCCCCAGCTTTGATTGCGCGCCGAGCTGCTTGGACGCGATCCTTGCCAACCCAAGTCGGAGCAACGCGCGCAAGCAGTAGGGGTTCATCGCCAACTTGAGCTGCAGAATCTATTTTAGGATCAACCAAAACCGGGTCATAAATTTTAACTTTGTAACCACGACTAAGAATATGAACTTTGTATCCTAATGCCTGAAATTCACGCGCTAACCATATGACAGTAGGGGTTTTTCCTGCCCCGCCAACGGTGACGTTTCCAACGCATATCACAGGAGCTTTCAGGAATTTCGGATTGATTAAGGTGTATCTGAGATAGCTGACCAGGCTGTAAATCCAGCTGATGGGTAGCAAGAGTGTGCTGATGAAATTGTTGGTTTTCCAGAATTTTGGGAAGGTCATAAGTTTTATTCTAAGTAGGGTTTTAGGTCGTCAAGAATACAATCGAGAAGGCTTTGCTGTTGATTTGCAATGGCTGCAGCCGCATTTGCCATTTTATGTCGCACACCCTTATTTTTAATGATTTCAAGAGTGTTTTTAAAGTGCGTTTGGGGTGTTTTGGCGCAAAAAGCAGCCCCTTGTTGCACAAGTGCATCGGCAATATCAGAAAAACTTTTCATGCCCAATCCAAATTGAATAGCGCACCCAAGCCGGGCTGGCTCCAGTGGGTTATGCCCCCCCATTTTTGCTGAAGATGAACCGCCAATATAAACGATGTCAGTGAGGCTGTACCAAAGGCCGAGTTCGCCAAATGTATCTGCGATATAAAGATCAGTTTTATTGTCTATCGTTTTTGCCTCAGAGCGGCGCGGGGCCTCTATCTGATCAAATGTAGTTACTTTGTTTGGGTGCCTGGGAACCAAAATGGTGAGAACATTATTTGGGGCAAGGACGTCACGATAAAGGTCAAGAATAAGGACGTAGTCTTCCGGGTGCAAGCTGGCTGCAACAAAAACCAATCGGTCGCCAATCTGAGATTTAAGGGCTTTGTAAGTTTCTTGATCATAAGACAATGGTGGTGCTGCAAACTTCAGATTGGGTAGCAGTTTTAAATTAGGGGCGCCTAACTTTTGGAAACGCTCCGTCTGTTCCTGGTTGGGGACATAGATTAGGGCAAAGCTTTCCAATAAGACCTGGATAGATTTCGGTGCCTTCGACCAGCGATGAAAAGAAGTTTTAGACAGCCGCCCGTTTAGCAAAATAATGGGGGTGCCTTGACGTTTAAGCTCAAGCAAGGTTGTCGGCCAAAGCTCTGATTCAGCAAATAGAACGAGTTGAGGCTGCCAAAATTTAAGAAAACGCCGAATCCAGGGCTGCAAATCGTAAGGCAAGTACTGATGAATCAGGCGCGGCACTCCCCATCCTGCAATCAAATTCGCAGACGTTTTTGTTACGGTGGTCAATAAAATGTGATGGTTTGGATACTGATCAAGAAAACGCTGGATCAAGGGGCGGACGGCATTGGACTCACCAACGCTGGCACCATGCACCCATATGATTGGGGCGTCAGGCCTGGGCGTGCTGGATATGCCGCGGCGCTCAGCCAATCGTTTTGGGTCTTCTTTGCCGGAAAAGCTTCGAATGGTAGTGTGCATCCGAATGACGGGTGCTAAGGGGTAGCCGAGAGCCTGGTAGATTTTAAGCAACATCTTCTGTAAATCCCTGAATTCTCAGCATTTTGAATGGATTGATCCTTGGGTAATTTTAACGCATTTCATAGAATTTGCAATTAGTTGCTGGCAAGCTATGCTTTACGGACAAAATCATTGTTAATTAATGGGATGCTATAAATGATAGAATTTATGGCAGGGCGCGCTGTCGCGTTATTGTACATAAAAAACAAAAGGGAGAGACGCTGGTGATTCGGAATTTGAAAACGAAACTTTGTTTAGTGGTTTTGTTAATGGGGCTGGTTTTTGCAGGCAATGCAAAGGCCGTGACGATAGCAGATGCCTTTGAAGCAATCGGTATTGATGCAGAAAAGATGAGCCTGATAGCGGAGCTGTATTCTAGAGGTATCGGTGTTGAACAGGATTTTAACAAAGCAGTTGAGTGGTATCAATATGCTGCCGATCAAGGGGATGCAGCTGCTCAATACAATCTTGGGGTGATGCACAGGGACGGCACAGGAGTTGAACCAGATCCAATAGAGGCGATTGTTTTTTTCAAGCTTGCAGCAGCGCAAAATTTTGTTCCTGCCCAGAATGAACTTGGGGGTATTTATTTTGTAGGAAAGATAGTTAAGCAAAATTATAAAGAAGCGCTGCGCTGGTGGAAACGTGCGGCAGAGAACGGGGATACTGGATCAATGTTTAATCTTGGGTTGATGCACAGAAATGCTGATGGAGTTGAACAAAATTATGAAGAAGCGCTACGTTGGTGGAAACGTGCGGCAGATCAAAAGCATGCAGAAGCCCAACATAATGTCGCTAATATGTATCATAATGGAGATGGCGTTCAGCAAGATTTAGCAGAAGCCATTCGTTGGTATACGCTTGCGGCAGAGAATGGCGATATTGGATCTATGTTTAATCTTGGATTGATGCATTGGAATGGTGAAGGTGTTGAGAAGGACTATGAAAAAGCGATGCATTGGTGGAAGCTTGCAGCTGCCGGAGATATCGTTAATAACCTAGAGGCAGCTACCATGGCTCGGTATAATCTTGGTATTATGTATAAGAATGGCCATGGTGTTGAGCAGGATTTAGCAGCGGCTTTGGATTGGTTTAAGCTTGCTGCAGCTCAGGGGTCCGAACGTGCTCAAGCAGAGCTTAAAGCTTTGGAAGAAGATTCTCAGGATCAGTAGTCTCAAAAGTAATAGGGATTGTATTAAAGATACCGCGTCTAATCTCAGGAGCGGCATTATTATTTGCTATTTTCTATCAGTTTCCTTATATCTTTTTCTGCTGTATTGTTGTCATGCCTATCAATGAATAATGAAAGAGTGTTTTATGCTTGTGATTCAAGTCTTAAGAAAGAAACTTTGTTTAGTGGTTTTACTAATGGGGCTGGTTTTTGCAGGCAATGCAAAGGCAGTGACGATAGCAGAGGCCTTTGAAGCAATCGGTATTGATGCAGAAAAGATGAGTCTGATAGCGGAGCTGTATTCTAGAGGTATCGGTGTTGAACAGGATTTTAACAAAGCAGTTGAGTGGTATCAATATGCTGCCGATCAAGGGGATGCAGCTGCTCAATACAATCTTGGGGTGATGCACAGGGACGGAACAGGGGTTGAAGCAGATCCAATAGAGGCGATTGTATATTTTAAGCTTGCAGCAGCGCAAAATTTCATTCCTGCCCAGAATGAACTTGGGGGTATTTATTTTGTAGGAAAGATAGTTAAGAAAAATTCTAAAGAAGCGCTACGTTGGTGGAAACGTGCGGCAGATCAAAAGCATGCAGAAGCCCA